>DAOUUM010000237.1 GCA_030668165.1 Candidatus Heimdallarchaeota archaeon | reverse complement strand
TTAAATCTATTATAAATTCAATTCACCAGTAGATTTGTACTTATTACCCAAATAATCAGTTATCACTTTTGAGACATATTCAGACATAGTTTCATCAATATATCTCCCAGGAGAAGGATTAAATGACCTATTTTTGGCTAAATGGAATAACAGACGATAAAAGAATACAATTGTATTTTCTTTACCTCCGGTTTTACCTGCAGGAACCTTGGAATTATACAGATCATTAGATTTTTTAATATCCACAAGAATTACTGGGAAATACTTCAATCATTTGGCTGAGATGGTTGATTCTAAACCTGCATCATATGATATGGATAAACAAGACAAATTATGGGATATTTCTGAAGAAATGATTGGAGAAAACTTCAAATTACCTCAGTGATCTCAATTAGAGAAGCTCAACAGATGTGTTACACTTTTCGTAAAGCAGGTATGATAAAGCAAATCGGAAATATATCTAGATCGAAACTTTACTCAATTAAAATATCGTAGAATTTTCTTATCATTCCAAATTTTAAAACCAACAATGTTTATGAGTTGAGGGAAGTAGGTCCTAATAGAGGAAAATACAAAAAGATGAAAACTCCTGAAGAATACCTAGAAAGCTTGAAGAGGGATACAATAGTGTATATTATGGGTGAAAAAGTGAAAGAATTCTGGAACCACCCTCTAGTCAAACCCTCACTTAATGCTGTAATGAAAATATATGAGCTTGCACAAATTAGTGAGTATCAACCCTTGATGACAGCAGTCTCAAACCTCATTGGTGAGAGGATCAATCGTTTTACCCATATCCACCAATCCGTTGATGACCTAATTAAGAAAGTGCAAATGCAGAGATTGGTTGGTCAGAAGACTGGTACCTGTTTTCAGAGATGTGTTGGATTCGATGCTGCTAACACCTTATATAGTGTCACTTATGAAATGGACAAAAAATATGGAACCAGTTATTTTGAAAGATTTACAAATTACTGGAAAGAAGTTCAACAAAAAGATTTGATGGTTGCAGGCTCAATGACAGATCCAAAAGGCGATAGGAGCAAGCGACCTACTCAACAGACAGACAAAGATATGTACCTTAGAGTGGTAGAGGAGAATGAAGAAGGGATCGTGGTTAGAGGAGCTAAAATACACCAGACAGGATACCTCAGCTCACATCGTACCATAGTTATGCCCACCATGGCTTTGAGATCTGGAGAGGAGGCCTATGCAGTTAGTTTTGGAGTAGATACCAATGAAAAAGGTATGACTTTAGTCATGGGAAGGCAGGCATCAGATACTCGTAAAATGGAAGAAAATATAATCGATACTGGTAATTACAAGTATGGGGGTCATGAGGTGTTTGTGATCTTTAATGATGTGTTCATTCCATCAGAGAATGTTTTCATGAATGGGCAGATTGAATTCAGTGGAGAGTTGGTAAATCGATTTGCAGGATTACACAGGCAATCATACGGAGGTTGTAAACCTGGGAAGGGAGATGTTCTCATAGGTGCTACAGCTCTCATCTCTCAGATTAACGGTGTTCCAAATGTATCGCATATCAAAGATAAGATTATTGAAATGAATCTACTTAATGAAACTCTTTTCGCTTGCGGAGTGGCATGTAGTGCCTTGGGATTTCAACGTGAGGCTGGAAATTATGAAATGGATATGTTATTGGCCAATGTTACAAAACAGCACGTCACACGAGCACCATACGAGATATCGCGTCTAGCAGAGGATATTGCTGGAGGAATTATTTGTACAATGCCCTCTTACGCAGACTTCAATTCAGAGGAGGTAGGACATCTTTTGAAGAAATACCTCAATACATCAGATGAGGTATCAGTTGAGGACAGGTACAAGATCATAAGGTTCATTGAGAATTTCACAATGGGAGCATCCTCGCTTGCTTATAAAACTGAATCTCTTCACGGAGCAGGATCTCCACAAGCTCAACGAATTATGATCGGGCGACAGGCAAATGTAGAAGAGAAGATTGGATTTGTCAAGGAAATTCTAGATCTCAATTGATTTCAGGTAAGGATGGTGTAATATCGTAATTTTCAGATGATGAGTGTTTGAAAAATCAAATATGATCTCCCCTGATCTGTAAACAAATTAAAACCCATTAACAAAATAAAATTTACAATAAATAAATAATTCAAATTTCTTTACTAATTTAGATATATAATCAATTTTGATAAGAATTTAGATATTGTATTATCTATGAATTTTTCGTTTAATCAACCTGTATTAAGAATATATAAATAGAAAAACAAATTACAATTATCAATGAGTGATGATATCTCAGCTCTAGATTCATTTTTCGATGATGACGACGAATTTGATAAGACCAATATCCTGTTTTTTGGATCCAAGGGATTATACAGGCAGATTTTGCCAATTTTAGATATGTTGGGTGGGTATGAGGTACACTATCTTAGTGAGCAAAAAGATATATCAATGTCATTACTCCAGACCAGTTTTGCATTGGCGATTATTGAGAAGGGTGAAAGCACTGAAGAAGTAATAACATTGACTAATCTGGTGAGAGCCAGTCAACCAATAACAAGAATTATTCTCTTAACCTATAGTATATCCATAGATGAATTCTCTATTATAATGAATTCGGGATCGGTTGATGGATTGCATGAGATACCAATCGATAAGGCTGAATTGACAAACTTAATCATTGAAAATGATGCCCGTTATATGATTGCACATTCAGTCACAACTCTGGTGAGTGATCCTCCAGAGCTGAGCAAGGCCAGTTTTCTGCTACTTGATCCATCACTGGAATATGCAGATGAAAATGTTCCACTAAATTTTGTGGGAATAATGATAACCAGTGCCACAGTTCCACAGTATACTGTCTGGTTTGAGGATACTCTTGCCCAGGATGAGATCCTACTTGCAGGATATCTCTCATCAATATCTCTTCTGGGAGATGATCTGTTCAATAATGAACAGGCTCTCAAAGAGATTAATTTTGGAGGCATATCAGTGCTATTCAGATTCTATGAGGGCTGTCAATTCAGTTTCTTTGTAAGGAATCTTAATCGCAGGAATATTGAGAAGGCTGAATTAAGAATATCAGGCATGGTTGAGGAAATCGTAGGTGGTTATGGTCAGGAATTGATTAACAGGAGGCTTTCAGAGCAATCCCATAACAATCTGAATAGTATCACTGCACAATTTGATGCCAGGGATGATGAGGAGATCAAGGAGTACGAGGATATTGTGCTTAAGGAACAGTTGGAGAGAGAGCATGTGGTATTGCTCTTTATGAAAGATAGCGCAAGAATAGAGGTGCTGAAACAGGAACTGACTGAACTCAAAACCAGAGAGCAATATGATCTTGATTATGCCTTTCAATCTGCAACTTCTGAGGCTGAGGTCTTTGAAAAATTGAAATCCCTGCAGTGTTCGGTACTGGTGATCGATTCTCTTAGATTGGAGAACGAGAAGGATCTGTCCTCCCAATCCACACTGTTCTCCGAAACATCTCTGCTGATGCAGCAGGTACTTTTGGAGAGAGAACAGACCACAACTGGTGA
Source organism: Candidatus Heimdallarchaeota archaeon (assembly GCA_030668165.1). Taxonomy (GTDB): domain Archaea; phylum Asgardarchaeota; class Heimdallarchaeia; order Heimdallarchaeales; family Kariarchaeaceae; genus JAJRQD01. Next base: position 1,836 of record DAOUUM010000237.1, on the reverse strand, counting down.
ATTATCTAACGCTATCAATCAGGGTCGGTTAAACCATGTATCGAACTATTATGTTCCGGCAGTAAATATTTTTTCCATCATCAAAGATGCTCTGAAGAATGCAGATATGGATCAAAAACAGGCTGCTCTCGGAAAGGGTCAGGCAGGATCAAATCTGAATGTGGCCAAGTCCATACTCCGTGATCATCTGGATTCATTTGATGCGAGTACCAAACCCGAGTTACAGGGTATTCTGATATCAAAGGAACTAAAACCAAAATTCCAGATATTCTGGGAGGTGGATGGTGAGGAATTTGATTTTGACACCTCGATGCTGGCTGGATTGATCACCTCTTTGAAGAGTGTGGGTGATGAGATGTTCAAGGAGAGTCAGGAGATATCTCTGATTGAAATAGTTGGTTCCAATGTATTCATAGATAATTATGATAAATATTTCATAATTTATTTTGTTAAAAATCTAACCACCGAGGTTACTCCTGTGATAGAAAAGGAATTGCAGATGATTTCCCAGGTGTACAAAGAAGTGATTGCAGAGGCACAGGATATCATCCCAATCGAGGAACTGGAACCATTATTCGCCAAACTAGCCAATAAAACCCACACTGACTTCACCCAATTACTAGCACCCAAGGAATGATAAATTTTCAATTATTCATAAAGTAAGCTAAAATATGAAATAACCATTATTCAATGTTGATTCATGAATTATAACTCTATCAATCAACTCTGGCAAAAATCATTAATTATACTTGTACCCTTGATATCAATTATCCTGGGGATTGTATTCTATTTTAATCAAGATGAGAATATTATTGTTTACCTGTACTGGATACATCTACCTGTACTGATGATTCATGAATTTGAAGAATATGTATTTCCAGGTGGATTCAAAGAATTTTTCAATGGAAAAACGGTTTTCGCACTAAATCCGGTAGAGAAGGAAATTCCCCTAAATGAGGCAATGATTTTCTGGATAAATATTGGTGTCTGGCTATTTATAATTCTGGGTGCTTTATTAGTTAATGTTGTACCCTGGTTAGGATTAATTTTTATTTTATTCAATGCCCTTTTCAATGGATTTGGACATATATTCCTATTTCAGATCAAAGTTAGGGGATATAACCCGGGATTGGTATCAACTATATTATTCATTGTCCCCCTATCCATATTCGTTATTCTCAATATTCAGAATCAATCATTACTATCAGTATCTGATTGGGTAATATCAATTGTGGGAGGAATTATAGTTGGAGCCATATTACCAATAAGTGCCAATATACGAACAAAAAATTTTATTGCTAACCTGCAAGGGTAATCGACATTTTTACGTATAAGCTATGATCATAAAAGCTAACTTTTATTCAAGTTAAACATTATTTACGCGTTGTCTCCACACTAGCCAGACGTCACCGTCACCTTTGGAGTTTCCTCTAAGGTTTGTCTAATATGTTGCACTTTCGTGCGGTTACTGTATCCTGCTTCTCCGTTTCCTAACTTCTCAGAAGACAGGGTTTCCGCGCTTACCGACAGATCATGTTGAAACCAATTGCTTAGTTTCGTGCCAGTTTGTCCCAATGGGACGGGACTTCTCTTGCGAGCATTCGGCCTGTATCTAACTTTTCCGTTCCCCTTCTTAGAAGAGACGACAGGTAGATACTGTCCTAGTCCTTTCTTACCAATTTTAGAAAATTGGGTAAGCCTGAAATTTAGTATTAGCCTTTTGGCTATGTTGATTGCTCCATTTTCATCTGCATTTCCCTGCCATCCGCAGTTGTTACAGATAAAATGGGATTGTTTTGGTCTAATTCCCCTAGTATTACATTTCCAGCATGTTTT
>DAOUUM010000031.1 GCA_030668165.1 Candidatus Heimdallarchaeota archaeon | reverse complement strand
TTCAGGAAGGATAAAATGAGTAAATACCAAACTGCTTGCATTGATTTCAACAGTTTCAAAATTGAACCTTGAGCTTATATTGAGCTCAATACTAGTATTCATTGAATTGAATATGCTAATTGCGACTCTGGCATCTGCACCATAGTAATCTTGGCGTAGACTATCTCCGCAACAAAGATAATCTTCACCAATAATGGAATACATTTTTGTTCTTGTCTGATCCAAGTTATCTATCTTAAAATAACTACTTTTGATGGAGAGCGTGAAATTTAGAACTTCAAGTACCAATGAACTGATATTTAGTTTAATTGATGATGATGTTTTTTCCTTAATAAAAATAAGATGGTTACGCACCTCTTCCAAAGCATAACTATGATTAGTCATATTTCCCTGAAATACAAATCTGGTCAATTCAGCGATGTTGATTTTAGAGTAAATTGATTGGTTAATGATTGAGACTGCAAAATCGGTCATTTCTCCGTCTACTCTGGTTAGCATAATTAGCCTACTTTCAAATGCCCTAGTTCAATATCGTTGCGATAGATCTCACTAACCTGTGAAACTGATTTTGGTGGTTGATAATCTGCTATTCCAAAATGTGGAAATAACATAATAACTATGACCAATAATCCCATTATAGTAATTGGTCTCATTACCCATAATATCCTGATATTATAAATAAAGGCCTATTAATTAAAATCGTTGAAATGTCTGATAAATAATGACTGTTAGTGATTTAATGTGTGGTACCACTTGAGAAGTTAATTGAATCTATTTTTATTGCAGGAACTTCCATACCCATACTCCATGGCACAGCCTGAATTACTTCTTTGGAAAATTCTGCATTTGATAGCATATCTATGATCCCATCAGTATAACGCATATTCCTAGCGCTCCCCACGATCTCACCATTCTCAATTATGAATAATCCATCTTTGGTCATACCAGTCAGCACTCCCCTAGTCGGATCCACAAAATTCGAATAGTGGAAATTGGTGATTAATAGACCCTTATCAATCTCTGATATGAGTTGCTCACGAGTCTTATTACCTGGCTTCATCTTCATGGCGTAGGGAAAGCTGAATGTCTCGCCCCACATTTGCATAGAGCATCCGTTTGAATAAGTGCCCATTCTGCTCGCTGTTAGCCTATTGTGGGCATAACTCTCAATTACACCCTTGTTGACAAGAGTATATTTCTGACTTGCCACCCCATCAATATCCATTGGTTTGGAGGACAGAAAATGTGGATCATGAGGGTCATTGACTATGCTCATATTCTCAGAGAACACCTGTTCACCAACTCGATCGATAAGATATGATTGATGATCCAGTATTGACTGCGCAGATAGTGCAAAACCTGTAAATATGGCTGGTGTGGCCGCTGCCTGGAAATCAAGGACTGCTGGATAAGCCTTGGGATCAATCATTATGGCATTCAAACCATTGACGGATCTCTCAGCCACGGCTGCAGCTTCTGTTTCGATAGGTAGCTGATCAAATTTTCGGTGTCCAAAATCAGAATTACTCCTTGATTCACCACTATCATCCTCTGACATGATATTGATTGTTGAGGTCATGCTTGTATCAGCTGTAACATTATCCAATCCCTCGGATGAGATAAATATTGACACACCATCAGCAAAATTGAGATTACCTGATACCGTCTGGACCTTCTTTGAATATTCATGTCCTGTATTGATCCCAGCAACTATCTTGTCTGCCACATCATCTGCGGTGAGATTCTTTATTTTGGGATCATTTAGATTCAGTTTCTTGTAATCCTGCTTATCAGTCAACAATCCTGGAAATGTGGGGTCATCTGGTAGCAGCTTAACAACCTTCACTGCATAATCCACAGACCTGGCAATCTCTGCCTCATCCAGGGTATTAATTGTTACATTGGTATTTTTCAATCCATTTACCACAGTTATCATTAAATTGTTTCCAATATTGGTAAAGTTCTGATGTATTGCTGAATTGGCAAATCGGGTACTGTAAACCTTGTTCAGATTACCATTCACATATACTCCATCCACACCTGCTGTCTTTGCCCTGTTTATTGCACATTGAGCAGCTTCTATTATTTTCTCTGTTTCAAATTCCATCATAATCACCCTGAAAATACATTAACATCATTGAATCTCGCCCAGCCTCCACCGTGGGAAATCCAGATAGCCTGCATAGGAACTCCCTTTCCACAAGTCGGGCCAAGACCCAGTATATGGTTCTCTCGACCAATCATATCTAGGCTACCCCAGAATCTGGGTGTTGCATCATTATAGGTGAGATTTTTGATTGGAGTGCTTAACTCTCCATTTTCAATCTTCCATGCAATTTCAGTGCTGAATTGAAAATTCATTCTTTTGTCATCAATTGAGTGGGACTTCCAACCCTTGGCATAGATGCCATCTGGAATATCAGCAATGAATTCCTCAAAGTTCTTGGGACCTGTTGCATCAGGTTCAAGATAAAGATGACTCATTCTGACTATTGGGATCCTGTCATAGAGAGACATCCTGGAATTACCAAAGGAATGCTCATAACCATTATCCCTGGCAGTTTCCCTGTCATTCATGTAATTCTTGAATATACCATCCTCAACTATGTTGAAGCGCTTGGCAGCCACACCCTCATCATCGTATTTATAATGGCCGAGATGATCCGGAATGGTTGGATCACAGACAAGATTAACTAGATCGGAACCATAGCGGTAATCCTTACCGAGTAGATCGGGTGTGAGGAAGCTGGTACCGGCAAAGTCCGCTTCGAATCCCATGGCACGATCAAGCTCAGTCGGATGACCGGTACTCTCGTGAATTGTTAATCCAAGCATGTATGGATCGAGAACAAGAGTGGTTTTTCCCTTCTCGAGATTCTTAGCCTCATTTATCAGTGATAAAGCTTCATCAGCAGCTTTTTTGGACTCGATCTCAAAGTTGAATTCCTTGACGAATTCAAAACCACGCATCTGGTAGTCATGATGACTTCTTTTCTGTATCTCAGTTCCCACCGCGGTTGCATCGACGCTAGCTCCAGTGTATAGTTGTTCCTGATTTATCCTGGTTCCCTCGGTATTGCTAAAGTGCAATTTCACTCTTCTAGTATCAATTATTGATTGAGCCACCTTGATCTGAGGATTCTCTCTCATGATAGAATCTGAAAGAAGAAGCAGTTCCAATTTTTCCTCAAATGGAACCTCGAAAGTATCAATTTTGAAATCAGTCTTGTATGTATCCACAATCACCGGTTCATCAGTCAGCTCTACATCTTTTCTTTTTTTCTTGACACTGGCTTTTGCAACTTTAACCGCATTCTCAACCAGTTGAGGTATGTTATCAAAATTATAGGACATGGCAAAACCTCTTGCACCATCCTTGATAACACTGACATTTAATCCTCTATCGCTATTCTTTGTCGCACGATCAATCTGGCCATTTCTGACCAGTATATTCTCATCGGTAAGGTCATAGATTCTAGCCTCTGCAAAGCTAACATCATATTTCTCAACCTCATTCATGACTTTATCCAAAAATTCTTCCATATCCGCACCTATGTGTTAATTTAGGAGTTGAGGCAGGTACTAAAAGTATTTCTTAGGAGATAAAATCATTTAGAATATTTATTTGTTCATTTCTTATTGGTTAGATACATAGCTCCCATCATTACAAACATTGGGACTACAATAGGTATGATTAGGTGTTTTGGGTAGTTTATTGATCCCCAATTGGATGGAGTTTCCTCATTGATGATTTCATGGTTTGCATTTGATTGTAGATTAACTTGGGTTTCATAACATGTTGCGGGAGCGATTGAGTGATAGCATAATGGAATTTCAGAAATTGAGTTATTTGTTCTCAGATAAAATGTCACATCCTCTTCACTTATTCCAGGTTCTACTTCCATAAATCCAATATCATATGCGATTATTGTGTCGAAGTCGAGATTATAGGAAAGTTTTAGTTGGTTTAGATTGTAGTATTTGCTGAATATTTCACCTGGGTATCTAATGTGATCTAGTTTTATTGTGGAGAAGTATGAGTTCCAGATTTCTATTTTCAGTTCAAACCAGTAAAATGAGTAATTATTAAAATTATTCACATTGCTGATATCGATGATGGATACGGTGTCATTGCTAATATAACTGAATTTTTCTCCTCCATCTCTGATTGGACCGTAATTTATTGCTGATATTTTTGTGGATACCAGATTTTCTCGGTTGATATTTGCAATAGCACCGACCCAGATTATTGAGATTAGTATGGATATAGAGGTGAATACAATTATTTTTTTATTGATAAATACCTTGTTCAAATATTAAATCTCCTTGTTGTGATAATTAAAAATACCCATTAGAGCGTTCAATAGAGGTATGAATCCTTCAGCCCCAATTAGTACTTTATGATTATATACTGATGTTGAAAACTCTTCATTGAGAGTATATATTTATATATATATTCTCATCTGTGAGATGATAAATTCTAGCCTCTGCAAAACTAATATCGTATTTATCAACTTCATTCATGACTTTGTCCATTACTGAGTATTCCATAATCACACCTGTTTTTTATTTGATTGAATATTATATCCTAAAAGTATTTCTTACAAGATAAATTGATTAGGCTTAGTAATAATTTGTTAATTTTCTAATATTCTCAATTTAGTACCTTCTTCAAAAATTGTCCGGTATAACTCTTGCGTTTTTTCATGACCTCTTCCGGAGTACCCTTGGCGATCACTTTTCCTCCTCCATCCCCTCCTTCTGGACCAAGATCAATTATATAATCAGCGTTCTTTATTATATCCATATTATGTTCAATAATTAATATTGAATTACCCCTGTCTACCAACTTATGCAGTACCTCAAGTAATTTCTTGACATCATGCTTGGATAGACCAGTTGTGGGTTCGTCTAGTAGTAACAGAGTCTGTCCAGTCACACGCTTAGATAATTCCTTGGACAATTTTATTCTTTGAGCCTCACCACCTGAAAGTGTGATTGCAGACTGTCCCAGTTTGACATATCCTGTTCCCACTGCTTGCAGTGTATCCAGTACTGCTCTGATCTTGGGTATATTTTTGAAGAATTCAACTCCCTCATCAACGGTCATATCAAGAACATCGGCAATATTCTTACCCTTGTAGTATATCTCAAGAGTCTCACTGTCAAACCTCTTGGTCTTGCACACATCACAATCGATGTACACAAAGCCGAGAAAGTTCATATCAATCTTCAGATAACCGTGTCCCTTGCACTTCTCACAGCGACCGGATTTGGTGTTGAATGAGAACCTACCCTTGTTGAACCCCCTTACCTTGGCACTGGGTAATGAGGCAAAAAGATCTCTGATATTATCAAATGCCTTGGTGTAGGTAACAGGATTGGATCTGGGGGTTCGTCCAATTGGTGACTGATCAATCATTATCACTTTGTCCAGATTATCCAGACCCTCTATTCTGTCATGATCCCCAGCTCTGGTAGTTGCCTTGTGGAATTTTCTTGCCAGCTGTCTCCACAATACATCATTGATCAGAGAACTCTTGCCAGATCCGGATACACCGGTAACAACGGTTAATACTCCCAAAGGAATTCCTACCTTGATATTTTTCAGATTATTCTGTCTCACTCCATGGAGGGTCAACCAGTTACCATTTGTACTTCGTCTGAACTCAGGTACATCAATGGTCCACTCTCCCTTGAGATATTTACCAGTTATCGAATTTTTTACTTTTTTAATGTCATCTGGAGTACCAGAAGCAACGATCTCTCCTCCATCCAGTCCAGCCAGCGGGCCGATATCGAGGATAAAATCAGCGGTCTCAATTGTCTCCTCATCATGCTCAATCACCAGTACTGTGTTACCAAGATCTCTGAGATCAAAGAATGTTTTTAATAATCTTCGATTATCTCTTTGATGAAGACCAATTGATGGTTCATCAAGTACATACAGCACTCCCACCAGTTTACTGCCAATCTGGGTGGCCAATCTGATTCTTTGTGATTCTCCACCACTCAGTGAAGCTGTTTTTCTATCAAGTGTTAGGTAATCAAGACCCACATCTGATAGGAATCCAATTCTATTCAACACCTCTCTGAGCACCTGATCTGCGATTATTTTATCTCGTTCATTAAGTACTAATTCAGAGAAAAATTTGATCAGGTCTCCCACATTCATCTTCGTCACATCGATGATATTACGACCATCAATCAGTACTCCAAGTGAACTCTTGCGTAATTTGGCTCCCTTGCACATGGGACAGGGGGAATTTGACATGAATTTCTCATAATAGTTTCTAGATCCACCTGATTTGGTATTCTTGTGGCGACGTTTGATTACATTGACCAGTCCCTCAGTTTTTCTCTCTGATTCGTATTTCCAGGATCTCTCTCCCTTATTACTGGCATATTTAAATTTGATTGCTTCAGCGGATCCATAGAGTATGATATTCTTCAGTTTCTCGGACCATTTACAGATAGGTGTATCCAGATCCGATCCATAATGTTTCAGTATGGTTTCAATCTGTTTTACCCCCCATGAATCACTATTAGAAGCCATGAATGCTATTCCACCCTCTCTCACACTCAGTGTATCATCCGATACAATCAGATCAGCATCAACTTCATGTACAAACCCCAGGCCAGTGCATGCCTCACATGCACCCAGTGGAGAGTTGAAGGAGAAGATTCTGGGATTAAGTTCACCAATTGAAATTCCACACTCAGCACATCCAGCATGTTGAAAATAAGTATGTGATCTGACCTCTCCATCATCGGGTATGTAATCAATCCTCACCTTGCCCTCAGCTCTGTTCAGTGCAGTCTCTATTGCCTCGTATAGTCGGCCACGTATATTTGGTTTTACCCTTAATCTATCAATAACTGCGGATATATCATGTTTGTACTTCTTGTCCAGAACCGGGATCTCATCATCCAAGAGATATTCTTCATCATTGACCTCTATTCTATTGTAACCGGTGCGTTTTAACTCATCAAATAATCGTTTGAAGGTACCCTTCTCCTTGATTATAATAGGTGCGATGACTTTGAATCTCAAATCTTCTGCCTCCTCAAATACCTTGGCAACTATCTGCTGGGCTGTCAGTGGTCTGATCTCCTTGCCACATGATGGACAGTGAGGGATACCAATAGACGAGTAAAGGATACGTAGGTAGTCCATTATCTCTGTTACGGTTCCAACTGTAGAGCGTGGATTGGCTGAACTTGTCTTCTGTTCTATAGAAATTGCCGGGGATAATCCCTTGATTGATTTGACTTTGGGTTTCTCCATCATACCCAAAAATTGTCTGGCATAGGATGATAGCGATTCAACAAATCTTCTCTGCCCCTCTTTGAAGAGAGTATCTATTGCCAATGATGATTTACCTGACCCACTCAATCCAGTGAACACCACAAATCTATTCCTCGGTATCTTTGTGGTTACTGATTTGAGGTTGTGTTCATCAGCTTCTTCAATTTCTATCCAGGCCAATGGATCCTTTTCATCAGGTATGGGTAAACGGTTCAGATCGAATTGCTCCATATTACTCTATCGCTCCGTAAAACAAGTGTGTACTTCTAGCATAAAAATTATTTTCAAAGGACAAAAAAAGTGAAGGAAATTCAAGTTGGATTTTTATTAGCTATAAATACTACTGAATATATTCAAAGTAAATACAGACCGTGTGAGAATATTCTTCACTTTTTATCCATCATCTGTATTATATTGGGTTAAAAAATATTAAGCCATTAAGCGATAATAGGCAATAATAATTAGCGCTCAGTCCCAAAATTGATGTGATAATTGAATTTGGATATTATTATCAAACTATTAATTATTGAGTAGAAACAAGATTAAATACAAGCAATAAGAACTAGATCTTGATAAGATGGAAGATGAGGAACGTCTCGATAAGATCAATAAGCTGATCCATACCTTTCCCAACAAACCTGGAGTCTATGTTATATATAACATAAACAACGAGGTGATCTATGTTGGCAAGGCAAAGGATCTGGTAAAGAGATTGAGGACTCATTTCCAAGCATCGACAGATTTTTCTAAATCAAGAGTCATACGTGAGCAGGGTACTAATATCAAGGTACATGTGGTCTCCACTGAGAATGAGGCATATTTACTCGAATACAACATGATCAAAGAATATGATCCAATTCTCAACGAGAGATGGAAAGATGGTAAGACATATCCATATCTAATGATCACCACAACCGAGAAGTATCCAAGATTGGAAATCACCAGGGACAGAGATAATCCCGATAATATATATCTGGGTCCATTCTCAGACGTTACCAGTTTGCGGAAATCTATCCGCTATGGATTACAACTATTTCCTGTTGCGGATTGCAATAAGGAGATTCATCTGGGTGATTCTAACAAATGGGCTAAGACCTGTATTCGACGAAGAACAAAACAATGCATGCGACCCTGTGAGATAGAGGTTGATGAGGAAGATTATCAGTATAATATCAACCAGGTAATCAGGTTTTTTGATGGCAAGATACCAGAAATTGCAAAGGCCATCACAAAAAGAATGAAGGAGGCATCAAAAAATCAGAAATTTGAGGATGCAGCAAAATCAAGGGATTTATTGCGATCAATCACCCGAACCTTGGAAAAACAAAAAGTGATGCTCAGGGGTGTTCAGGATGGATATTATCTCTCCCACATCAGTGACAGTTTTGAGACCTGTTTATGTATTGTAAAGGTTTTTGAGGGAAGGATACTGAGACAGGATACCCGATTGATCGAGAATGATGAAATTAATCAGGATCCCAATGTTTGGATAGATTTTTCAATATCCTTCCTCATTAATATTCTGGAATTACATGATAAGACAAAGACAATAGATCCTAATAGACTAATAATTGATACCAAGAAAAATAAGACCCTGATCAAATCATTGTCTGAGTTCAAAATGAATGTATCAGAACCGCTTACCGAGGTTGACAAACAGTTAATTGCCATGACTAAAAATCATGCCAAGGGTTACCTGCAAAGACAGGCTCTGCTGAGAAAGGATCGTACAGCCCCACATAGTAGGGTACTGGATCTACAGAAAGTTCTCAATATGGATATTCCACCATTATTAATCGATACTTTCGATGTATCCACCCTTTTGGGAACCAATAATGTGGCCTCCTGTGTTAGATTTGTTAATGGTCAACCAGAGAAATCAGCTTACCGTAGATTTAAGATCAGAACCGTTCATCACCAGGATGACTTTGCCAGCATGGAGGAGGCAGTTTATCGTAGATACAGGGATGTCAATAAGGGTGTGGATGCCAAGGGATTATCAATACCTGATCTGATCGTAATTGATGGGGGTTCTGAACAGCTGAAAAGGTCAAATGACTCTCTGAAACGATTGAAATTGGCAATTCCCATTGTTGGTCTTGCCAAGAGGGAGGAGGAAATCTACCGGTTGGGAACAAAAGAAACCATCACTCACAACATAAATAGACCTGCCATCCTCTTATTAAGGGCAGGGAGGGATGAGGCGCACCGCTTTGCAGTGAAATACCAGAGAACCCTTAGACATAAAGAGGGTCTACTCTCAATTCTTGACGAGGTTAAGGGAATTGGTCCGGTAAGAAAAGAGAACCTGATGAAAAAATACAAGACTGTCAGTAACATCGCAAAACAGAGTTCAGAGACTATTTCTGAAGAAATTGGAATCTCCAAGAAATTGGCATCGGATTTGATCGATAAATCTAGAACCTATATCACATCTTCAACCTCAAAAAGAAGATTATGAACAGAAATAAACCAAAATCAACGTATGTGCTCAGCTCTTAATAACAACTTATTTATGATTTAATTGATTTACTCCAAACTATGGCGGATATCAAGGCTCTCAAAGCCACTATTCATGATAGTCTGAGAAATATAGCCTTAAAAGATGGTAAAATAACAGATGAAGAGGAATTATTGATTGCAAATGTGATCTCCAATCTTGATCAGTACACCAAATTGATTGAAAATGCATTGAAAGATGGTAATATTACAAAAGATGAGCGGGAGATGCTTTTTGATGGTCGTATGAAAATGATGGAGGATAGTTACAGATCTGCACGTGAAGATCTTCAAATTTCAGATGATGAATCTGCAATATTGCAAAGAATCTGTAAATTGGTACTGGATCTTGAGAGATCTTAACTTTTTCTTTTTCTTGGTCTATTACGCGTGGGGTCGTTAATCAATACAAAATCTGAGATGAGTATTTTCGTAGCTACCTCGGATTCAAATCCCTTCATAACAAGTGTGGTACGAAATTTGGCCCTGCATTCCACGCAGTAGATTCGCTTTGTTTTGGTGTTCACGTAGAGTAGTGATTGTGCGGGGGTTGTTCCACAGAAATCACAAACATTGCCTGCTCGACGAACTTGCTGATCCTTGGTAAAACAATTATCGCACAGTCCTTCATTTCTTAGATGTTTTATAGGCCTCATGCAACGCTTGCAAAAGGTTTGACCAGGTATAGGCATTCAATTAGAGTATTATTCTTGTATTTTATAAACCTTATTTTAGCCATTATTGATGGAATTCAAGATCAGACTTAATTCCTCAATTAAATTTTGATAAGAATAAATTGTTAATAATAGAAATATGCATTTTATTTGCAATGTGTAAGTATTAATGTAAATACCTCCTGCAAAACACTTGAGGGAATAAGAGAAGAACATATAGCTCATTTTAGAAGTGTCTTTTGATTATTTTTTCAATGTAGGAATTTAATTCCTGCTCATCAATTCTTTTCCTTAGAGGTTCACTCTTACTGGATAGGTCAACCCATTGTTTGATCTGTCTGACCAGATTGGTTTGCTCCTCTAATATTTTAGATTCAAGTGAGGGTATTCTTCTTCTTTTAATCTCAACTTCTGCCTTTTTTAAGGCATTATCAACCAAACTAATCTCTCCCTGGATAAGAAGTAGTTTGGCTTTAAGAAGTAATGCCTCAATATTGAGAGAAAATGAATTTTCTAGTATTGCTAGGTTATAGATTCTATTTGTGATTGTGATGGCCTTATCCAGTACCTCGGGTTGATTATAAATCTGATATTCTTCCAGATACAGATCACATAGATGAATTAATGATAAAACATTGAATTCAAAATAAATTGTCTCACTGTTGGCCAATTCAATCAACTCTTTCTGGGCCTCTGCTTTGTCTATAAGTTGATTTTTATGTTTTTTAATTAGTGCATTAGATAATCTCAATCTCAAATTATTTATCTCAGTGGGTTGTTTTTCGGTAAATTTGCTGATCCTCCTGTACTCTTCAAGAGCAAGATCAGCCTTTTTCTGATTGAGATAGATCATTATCAGATGGAAAGAATATTCAGATGCGTAGGTAAAATTATTATATTTTTCAAATATATTTATCACATCATTTAATCCCTTGATTGCTGAATCTATCTCATTTAATTTGTAATCAATAACTGCCAAATTGCCCTGAATTACGGCAATTATTACTTTGTTTGACATCTCTTGGTACAGTTTTAGTGCAAGTTCTAGATATTCCTTTGCCAGATCGAATTCATAGAGTAATCTGTAGGTTTCACCCAAATTACCATAAGAGTAAACGAGATATTTTCTAGCATCAATTTTCTCTGAAATGCTGATACATCGCAAATAAAATGATATTGCCTCATTAAATTTTCCCATTTGCTGATTGATATTCCCAATTGCATTCAATGCTTGTGCTCTAAATATGTCATTTTGTGTATTTTCAGCCAACCTTAGAGACTCTTTATAAGATCTCAGTGCAAATTCTAGCTTAGATAATTTCCAGTAATTGTTTCCCTGAACACAGTGATACTTGAATTTTAAGGGAAAATAATTTTCAAGACCAATATTTTCAATAATCAAATCTGACTGAATTAACAACTTAGAAACCTCATCGAAATTTTCAAGTCGGTAGTTCAGGTAAGCAAGTTCAACTAGAGCACCTGCACGAATATTTTCCTCAGTACTCTTGTCAGAAAGGATTGATTGGACCAGTTCAATCGCATGCTGATATTCTCCTAATTCTCTAAAAATCTCCACTTTCAACAATTTTAGCTTGCTATCGATATTATCTATTTTTGATACAAAATCAAGTGCCTCATTGTATAATCCCTGATTAATTAGTTTTTCAAGTTCAGCATTTGACAATAATATCAATAAATACATTTGATTAATTCGATATAAGATTTTCCTAATGGGTATCATGTAATGATTGAGTGATTTTTATTTTATTTTGGTTCAATTTTAGTAATAAAAGGGCATTACCAATATTCTTATTCTACTTTTTAGATGACATATATCCAAGCATTATTGCAAAAGGAAAGGCAAATTTACACATTATAGATGTTACCAGTGTTTCATAGGCTCGATTGATTATTAATGTTATGAGCATAGGTAGAATAAATGAAAGGTAACCGAATATTAATAATTTCATCATTCCCCGGTCTCCATTTGTTGTTTCACTTCTGAAATTATTAACAAGAAATCCTATTGCATAGAGCATTGTTCCTGAATAGTACAAGGAATATAACATTGGTACACTGGGAGTGTCAAAATCTGCAAATACAAAATTGCAGTTCAGAAAAATAACAGCTCCCTTGACAAACAAGAAGTGAATAGAGAACCCTATCGCTACCAGATAAAATATCAGATAATCCTTTTTGGGCCATTTAGTGATTTTTACTGCGAAATGATAACCCACGGGGGGTAAGAATGTGATTATAACATGACTCATTCTAATTGCAAATTCAGCTCCGGTTGCACAAATTACAAACTCAGCTAATTGGTACAATAGTAACAAGGTCAGGGTGGTAGCAATCCATTTGAAATATGGATGATCTCGATTTTTAAGAATTACATAGGCTAGAATTCCCAGTTCAAGAATAAAGATAATTAATGATAATACTCCATCTGTATCCATTATTACTCCTTAATTAATCTAAATATAAATTTTCAGTGCTTATTATTTTGATTTTGATTAATTTTATTGTATCAGCTCACTTCGACCTTGTAAATCATTCTCATGATAGTAGCCACAAACAAGATTTCGGAACATCGAATTTAAATATTAGCATAATTCCTTTTTTAGGTCATTTTTTTGATTTTTTAGTTGGTTATGCATTATCTTCAATATTTTATGGTAATATTCAAATTGCACGCAATAGAAATATTAGGTGGCTAAGTTAATCCGGAATTATAATGGATAATGAATTTGACAACGAGGAGAACTATCCCAAAATAATTCTGGATCAGATTCCAATGGGCATCACAATCCAAGATCTCAATTATGTTATTCAGTATCAAAATAAAGCAGCTATTGATTCCTTTGGCAATTATCAAGGTAAAAACTGTTACAACAGGTGGAGTTATACTGGACAAGAAGGGAAGTGTGAGGATTGCCCATCAAATATTTCTCTGATAGACAAAAAACAAAATACCATTGTTCGTAGGATGAGAGATCGTGAAGACAAGGAACTCACAGTAGAGGTTACCCATATTCCTCTTCTCGATAAGGATAATAATATAGTAAAATTTATTGAGATCATCAAAGATATTAGCTCTGATGAGAGTCTAACATTAATGGGTGCTAAAGATCGGGATAAATTATTCAAAGAGATATATTTTGGTTTGACATCATTTGCTTCTCATGGAGGCAAATTACACTCCTCAGAGCCATTACCCATGATATCTGAGGATATAAATCACTTTTACACCAAGGTAAGTATGTTTTGGTTCACAGCCATTGGTCAGGGTGATCATTGGTCTTCAGGATTGTATGGTCCCTTACCATTATTGGATTATGATGAATATTCCTCCACAGTATATTCCTTTAGTAAAAAGACAAAATCAGATATCGATCCAAGGTTGAAGGGGATTGATATGGC
>DAOUUM010000166.1 GCA_030668165.1 Candidatus Heimdallarchaeota archaeon | reverse complement strand
TTTCATTAATCGTAGGTTCAGTTGGATTGATTAAGATATTATCAATTATTGAATCTGTCCGATCTAGATCCAAATAAGTAGTACTAGAGGATGGATCTCCTTTACTGTTAATTGATTGCACTGGTGCTATAGACATCAATAACAAGATACTTAGAAGAATTATTTTACCGGAATTCCCGCCTTTCATAAAAATTAGTATACTTATGGGTTCTTAACCTTATTTCACCCATTAGATACCAATTTTAATATTCATATATATTATTTAGCTTTTATATAAAATTGAAATTTCAGATGTCATTACCAAATAGACTTGTGTATTTTTATAAATTAAATCATCCAGGACGTTTGAATCTTGAAAACACTGCAGTTCCTTTTCCAAAGATAAATTTGTACAGGATGAACGCAATAAAAGCAACTCCAATTGCACCCCCTCCCCACATTAGATATGTTAAGAGAGATGAAGATCCTGCATTCTCGTAGATGATGGTGAAATCTTGGGTCACAGTTACTAGATTCTCATCATCAATCGCCTCGATTTTGAAGAATACCTTGCCTTCTTTATCAGGTAACTCAATTTCTGCAAAGTAGGTATGACTATCATTCATTTTATTCATAGTAATATTCAGCCATTCATCTGCCATATCAAATTTGTAGTATAGAGTGATCGAGACTATTACCCCATTATCTGTAACATTGGCCAGAATTGGAAGAATATTGGTGTCTTCCATGTCGAGTGCATCGATTCCAAATGGATCACCATATACTGAGATCACTGGGGCCATAGCATTAAGGAAACTAAATGTTGATAAATTAGAGTGGGCTTGATAACCGACAAGATCGTGTGCCCTTACATAATATGAGATCTCTCCTGTACTCTTTCCAGGAATTAGATCATGTCTGTAATATCCTGTTTCAGCATCTAAATACATCTGTTTAATTATCCATGATGAATTGTCAACCTGGTAATAAAGTTCCACGTTTTCAAGTCCACCTGTATCAGTAACAATAGCCTCTATAGGTATATAATGGGCACCCCCAAGATCAAGTTCTGCAGATACGGAAACCAGTGATACCTCTGGTGACGCACCATCTGCATAGTAGCTCATGGTTGATGAATTTACCATATTTTCAAATATATCGTACATTCCGATGTAGAATGATACTCTTGTATCATTGATTGTCGGATTTATTGATGCAGAATACTGGTAGGGGAATGCTAATTCATAATTAATCAGTTCTATTTCAAAAGTATCTATTGTTCCTGAGTAATCATCATTGAAATCCTGGATAACCAGTGTGAAATTGTTATCATCAAAATCAGATTGGAGGAAGCCCAGCTCAAATAGATTCAAATCGATCGTATCCACATCGGTAACTCGATCAAAGATCAGTATCTCACCACTGGAGGTTTTTAACCACATTCTCAGATCAGAGGATAACTCATGGGTAAATTCTATTGTCAATAATGCTTGTTGGATTATTGACTGCCTGTTTACCTCGATGGTCAAATTGGTGAATTCTCCATCCCTGATAAAAACTGGGAGATCTTGAGCTTCAAATGTCTGTTGATAATCAATAATAGAATTATAGTTGATGGGTGAGATAGGGGTATTGTACCAGATTGAATCATTGATATTATCCAATCTATAAAATAGTAATGAACCAGTTTCATTGACCCCCGATGCCTCTGTTGAGTTAAATAAAATTGTGGCCTGTGAGGAATTTGAGATCACTGATTTAAAGAATATATCATTATCGTATACAACTGGACCCAATCCATCCGCGTGGTAATAATTCAAAGGTGTTGTATGAGTATTATTCAGGAAATCCTTCGTCCCAAAGTAGTAATATACAAGAGCATCCTCATTTGCTGCTGGAAGTGAGATATTAAATACCTCGACATTATCATCAATGGATATATCACTCATATTAAGCATTGGAATTTCCACAAACTGTGAATCATTATTAATTCTGTAAAATATTGATACATTTGATACACCGTAGAAATCCGCAAATTCAGCCTCCATCACTAAGGAATCTAGATAACCTGTGGCATTGATATTTGGATCTGTCAGATCAATCAGATCAATCGATGTTAATGTAGGCCCCTTGAAATCCACTATTATCCCATCTGTTGTTGAATCTGAGTAACCTACCATTCCACCCACTGTATCCGTCACATTAAGACTTATTTCTAGAAATGATTCCACTGGCAATGGAGGGTTGTATGTAATATTCCCGGTGTATATGCTCTCAGTGAGACTTATATTCCTGCTGAATACCAAATTTGATGAGGTCCAGATCGCATCACCCAATAATCTATATTGGAATACAACTCCATCTGATCCTATACTCTCGTAACCATCAGGATCATTAACGGTCACATTCACAGGTATTGTATTATTATCAGGATAGATCAAGTGTGGAATGGAGTATGATGAAATGCTTGGTTTTGAATTGATTAGGAAACTGTTAATTTCCGATTCAATGATATTTCCAAGACTATCATTTGCCTGGATATAGTAGCTCACAAAGGATGGTTCAGGCAATCCTGGAATCACACCCTCGAATGTCCCACCTGTGGCTGATATCTCTTCCAAATTCATGGATACGTTATTGTAGCTTGTATTGAAAAAATCATACTTCCAGAATAAAAGAACCTCAGATAATATATCTGCGTCTTCGACGTCTGCCTGAACTGTGATATTTTCATTAATCGTAGGTTCAGTTGGATTGATTAAGATATTATCAATTATTGAATCTGTCTGATCTAGATCCAAATAAGTGGTACTAGAGGATAGATCATTTTGATTGTCAATTGATTGCACTGGTGCTATAGACACCAATAACAGGATACTTAGAAGAATTATTTTGCCTGAATTCCCGCCTTTCATAAAAATTAGTATACTTATGGGTTCTTAATCTTATTTCAGAAATAGGCATGTTTGTACTTCTTTTAACAATATATTTTAGCTTAATAACAGATATATAATATTAAATAAAGATAAAATTGGGCAAATTCGTTGATTACTACTTCACCTGTAACCTCCAATCAAGAAACCTCTCAAGTTATGTCAACATTGCTAAAAGACATATTTACCAACCAGCTAATCATTGGTGATATTCACGCCCCTATGAACAAGATTTCGGATATCTACAAAATAGTGGAGGATAATAATATTATAGGGGGATGGTCAGTTTTTCATGGTTTTGATATACCAACAATCATATTTCCGCCTCATCTACGGGAAAGTTGGCCTGCTATTAAAAATATGATACGAATTCGGCAAATTGATGATTTCAATCTCTCTTTTCCGTATATTGTTAATGAAAAAACTGTAGAAGAGTATCCATGGACCATCTGGCCAGAATATGATGCTACACATCTGTTCACAGACAATGCGATGAGACTTGTCGACAAAGAAATTGAGGTCATGGATGTGAGTGATCTACCTAAAATCAGAGCCGCTCAGAGTGAAGATATTCCAAGATTAAATCTGTTTTTTGAGGAATTGGAAAACAGGGGAGAGATGAGTGGTTTTTGGAATCCTATTCAGTTAGAAATGGATAGTTTTGTAATAGTAGAAGATGAAGGTAAAATAATTGGTGTGGGAGGAACGCATTTTGAGACGCCTTTTACCATGCAACTTGGTAATATTCATGTTCTAAAGGATTATAGAAAACGAGGAATCGGAACTGCTATTACCACTGCTATTGCACTTGGATCTATCAAATCTCAGCGTGTCCCAACCCTATTTGTGAATGAAAATAATGAAAATGCGATCAATATGTATTCAAAAATAGGTTTCAAACCTTATAATAAATTTATTTTTTACAATATGAAAAGGAAATTACTAGACTAGAATTGGATTTATTATCAAAATTAAGACATCCAAGAAATTCTTCATTATTAAAAATCTTCAATATTTATACTAATGAGTAAAAAGGAAATTTTTTGAAATATATTGTGCATAATTAAGGAAAAATCTGAACCTAGTAAAAAGATACTGTATATTAAAAATTAATAGACAATGTTCGGTATAATGAATTGAAATGCATAAATGATACATTGTCATTTATATAATTAATTATTTGCTAATAACTTCTTTTGAGTATCAGATACTACAATACCTTCACAAATATCTATTATGAGCATCCTGAGTATTTATTTTTCTGATATTTGGACAATCAGAGTGAAATTTCAATATATTTGACGATACCTTTTTAGTTTTTTAGCGCATATTATTATTAATAAGATAAACGCTGGTGATTTTTATGGATGAGAAAAGAGTGAATGAAAATAGGAAACTAGTTGTGATGGGAACCACAGGTAGTGGTAAAACAACTTTCCTAAAAAATTTGGTACGTAACTCAGATGGTGATTTTAATGCCGTAGGAGATGTAGCCAGAGATGCTGACAAAGAGGAAGCCCAATTAGAAACTTTTACTCAAATTGAACAAGGATTATTTGATAATTCAACTACCACAGTTAGTTTGAACATTCAGAATATTCTTTTCCTGACAACCACTTCTAATGAATTCAAATCATTCTCCATTAAACAAAATCAAATACCCATAGACCTAGATATTATTGATTATGTATTCCCAATAGTGATCTGGGATCTACCAGGACAGGAACGATTTTCATTTATGCAAAACTCTGGCGTTAAGGGAGCAGATGCAGCAATTATTTTTGCCGATGGCACAAATATATCCTCCTTGGAGAGAATTTCTGGCTATCTTGATATGATAAAAGAACAAGAAGCAATTTATGACAGACCTATTCCAATTATTATTTTCATCAACAAGTCTGATCTGAGAGAAAAAGGAATGTATGTGGGTTCCGAGATGCTGGTTAATTGGTTATCAGACCCCTCAATAAGTATCTATGAGACAACCAATCTCCAATTTGAATCATTTACTGATCCAATACGTGAATTATTATTCCAGTTACCAGGTTTGCCCTTAACTATTCAAGATCTTAATATTGCTTAATTACGCCAGATAATTTCCACTTCTTCAGGCCTGTAGTGCTGTCTGACAAGAGTATCTTCTAAAGATTGTTTATGTCCATTTTGGTGCATTAGTAATCCAGTCCACGCGATCATCGCACCATTATCAATGGCTGTTGGTGCAGGTAATCCAAAGAAACGAGCACCATGTTCTTCAGACATAATGCTAAGCATTTCTTTTAATCTGCTATTTGCTGCTACTCCACCAGTTACCAATACTTCTGATTTTTTAGTGTGAGCAAGAGCCCTCTCAGTAACCTCAGTCATCATGGCAAATACTGTTTCTTGAAGGCTGTGACTAACATCATGAACCGAATTGCCTGCTTTAACAGCCTTGATAGCTGCAGTCAAAATGCCACTGAATGATATATCAAATCCCTTTACCACATACGGTAGATTAACAAAATTTTCCTTTAATCTTGCTTTCTCCTCTACTATGGCACCCATGGGTTTGCTGCTATTATCAAAATTCATCTCTCTACCAAATACATCGAGACAGTTACCGACCGGGATATCTAATGTTTCTCCAAATACGCGATACCTACCCTCTGTAAATGTAATCACCTGTGTATTCCCACCAGAGGCATAGAGAACAACGGGATCCTCCATCTTGCCAATTAATCTGCCGATCTCCACATGGGCTACCTGATGATTCACCCCCACTATAGGCTTGTTAAACTTGGAAGCTAATGTTCTTGCAGCAACCGCATCAACACGTAAACAAGGACCCATGCCAGAGCCTTGAGTAAAAGATACAATATCAATCTCATTCATGTTGATTTTGGCCTCATCCAATCCCATTTTAATGAGATTTGGTACATGATCCGAGTGATGCTGAGCTGCATCTCGTGGAATTACTCCGTTTCCAATTCCGGGTTTGTAAGTTCTCACATTATTGGCTAGTATATTGCCATCACTATCTACAATACCCACTCCAAGCTTATCAGCACTAGATTCGATACCTATAGAAATGAGAGCCATAAAACTATGCATGAGTTAATTTTAATAAACAATTGTATAGTTGTGATTTACCTTGTTCATTATTTTGTGATTGAATAATTATCAATTGAAGAGGTGATTGAACAAGCCTTGATATAAGATAACTAGAAGTCAAAAGATGAGATTGATGAGAAATACTTCCTTAAAAATTTTTAATTATTACCCATTATGGAAAAAATGGAGGGTAGAGAGGTATGAACCATCTCATACCATTTCACTCTTAGTTGGTTTATTTGGCTTGATTAGTTCTTTTTGGACAATAACAATCTGGTTTACCTCATCAATTCATCAATCTATTAGTGAAATTGTCAACACCAATCAATTCATCACAGAAATTTTAACAAGTTTTTGGATTCCCCTTCTAACCTCATTTATCATTGCAATAAGTACATTAATTGTCCTGATTCAAGTCAATGAAAACTTGAGTGTGATATCATTAAAAACCCAGTGGAATGAATTCAAAGATATTATATTCCAGACAGTTTCATTAAAATTTGAGGAGGATAATGAGAGTGGGGTCATCGATGAGAACGAGATCACTAAATTAACAAGAAATTATTTAATTACCTATATTTCTATCACATTTATTTTGGGATTTGTTGCTGGGATTCTTTACTCCTTGGTTTACTACATCCCCTATTTCATGGTGGATATCCTTTTTGCTTATATATTATCAATAATCTTTGGAATTAATTTTGCTCTTCCCTCAGCAATGCTCCTTACTTGGTTTATATTCATCTGGTTTAT
>DAOUUM010000518.1 GCA_030668165.1 Candidatus Heimdallarchaeota archaeon | reverse complement strand
TATGAAAAATTATCCAATAATAATAACGAGTAAAAATTGAATTCATAAATAAAATAATTTTAAAGCAGGTCGATTGAGTATTTGATATTTTATTCAGAAATACACTCGTTTTACCAATATTAACTTACGGCTTATTAACCCATTTTATACTTTATACTTGCTAATTTAGTAGTATAATCCCAAAAGCATTAAATCCACTAACTAATTCTCACAACCTGTGACACAGGAATATAGCATATCTGAATATCCGGATGTTGAGGATGTCTATCGTAGAATTGATAAATTAATGGCTCAACCCATCAGATTGATCAAAAGAGATGCCATGAAGGAATATCTCAAGTATTATGATGAGAAGACTCCAAAATCCAAGAAAATGGTGACCAAGGCCAAGGAATACATACCTGGTGGAGTTCAGCATAATCTGTCCTTCAATTATCCCATCCCCATAGCAATTGAAAAAGCTGAGGGAGCTTATCTTTATGATATTGATGGCAACAGGTACATTGACTTTCTGCAATCAGGTGGACCCACCATGCTCGGATCCAACTATGCACCTGTTAAAGATAAAGTAGTTGAACTGATCAATGAATGTGGACCATCAACTGGGTTATTCCACGAGTATGAGATGAAGCTCGCCAAACTGATCACAGGTCATTACGAATCTGTGGATAGGCTCAGAATGCTGGGTAGTGGAACCGAGGCGGATATGGCTGCCATCAGAATTGCTCGAGTTGCAACCAAGAAAAAGAATATAATCAAGATCGGTGGAGCCTATCACGGATGGAGTGATCAATTAGCCTACGGAATGCACATTCCCGGAACTGGAAGATTTGAATCACATGGAATTCCCCAAAAAGCCACTAAATCAACTCAGGAAGTATTTCCCAATGATATAGGTGCCCTGAAGAAAAGATTGAGATTGAACAAATTATCTGGTGGAACAGCTGCAGTTATAGTTGAACCAATAGGACCTGAATCAGGTACCAGACCTGTGGATTTTGATCACAACAAGGAAATCAGAGAACTCTGTGATGATTATGATGCCCTACTCATATTTGATGAGGTTGTCACCGCATATCGACTTGGCTTGAAGGGTGCACAGGGTTATTTTGATGTAGAGGCAGATCTCACCACATTTGGTAAGGTAATTGCTGGGGGTTATCCTGGTGCAGGTGCAGTAGGAGGATCAGAGGATCTTATGGAATATGTAGCTGCTGGTGTTGGAGGAGGTAAGAAACGAGCATATGTTGGAGGCACTCTCGCCGCAACTCCACTGAGTGCAGTGGCCGGATATTATGCAATCAAAGAGATTGAGAAGACCAATGCCTGTATCAAGGCGGGTAAATTCGGAGATCGTGCTGTTAAAGGACTGCAGGATCAGATTGAGAGATACGACTTACCATTTGTGGCATACAATCATGGATCTATAGTTCATCTTGAAACTGTTGCCCCCATGTTCATTAAATTCCCCTTCACAATTCCCAGTTATCCCAAGGATTATCTCAACATTCCAAACCTTATCAAAGCTATTAAAAATCTCAAACCAATCAAGAAAGAGATCTTTGATAGGAAATTTGCCATGGAAGAATATGGTGCAGCATTTATGGCTGAAGGTCTCATAACCATCGCAGGTAGTAGACTATACACCAGTCTTGCCACGGATGAGGAAGTGATTGATGATGCTCTGGGTAGATTTGATAATGTCTTCAAGAAGGTAGAGGGAGCCAAGAAATAAGGAAATAAATAACTATTGTAGATAGTTTAAATTAATTTAATTTTTATTTCAAACTCTAATTTTCAAAATCAATTGTTAGATTACTTGCTATATTTTCAATATTTTTTGTATAAACTAAAAGAATTATTCATTTGGAAACAAGTAATTTGATAAATTAATACAAAAAGAATTGAAACGAGAATATATGGTAAAACGAAAACACAAAAGCCTGATTTGGTTTAATATCGTATTTATTTTGATAGGCTTAGGTGCAATTTACATCGGTTATGATGCTTACACCGTGGCCAAAGATTCCGAGGATTGGACTGCAGTTGATGGGACTGTCATTGCTAGCTGGATTGATGGAGTGGAGTTTACAGGCCCAGAACCAAGCCGAGATGTCCGCCCAACATTAGTAGCTGGTGAAACTTCTTATTTCCCTCATATTATATATAATTTCACTGTTAATTCACAACTGTACATTGGAGACAGCTTTTATGCAGGGGGGGTGAATTCTGCCAGAGATGTGATCGCTGAAGCTGAAGAGATAATCGCTCCCTACCCACCTGGAGCTGTGGTAACTATTTACTACGATGCT
>DAOUUM010000497.1 GCA_030668165.1 Candidatus Heimdallarchaeota archaeon | reverse complement strand
TTGTCAAGTACCCTTTTCAGATGTCTCTGCCTCTCTGGTAGCAACTGAAGCTCACCTCCGGACAGTATATACTGGCTTTTCAGGGCATCCATTATCGAATCAACGATAATAATCCCCAGGTTGATATCATTGGCCATATTGTATGCCTTGTCTATCATGGCCTCCACATCATCAAAATTATCTGCCTTGCCATGTATGAAATTCTTATCCATCATCTCCTGATCTGCACCCCAGTATCTGGCAAGGTAAGTGAACCGACTTCCCTCGAACGCACCCTCGGTATCGATGTAGAACACACCTCTACCCCAACCACCCGTCTCGACGGGCCTCAGGCATAAGGCAGCGGCTGTAAGACAAATCTGGGTCTTTCCACTTGATGCGGGTCCATACAGTTCTATCAGGGTCTTGGATCTCCAACCAACCTTGCCATTGGTGTAGTTGAGCATCGCATCCAATGATGATGATCCCGTTGGCAGGTAATCATATCCACCCTCATTCTTTCTCAGTTCTCCCAGTGGTGTAACAAAATCACCCTGCCTTTTTATCCTGGCAGCATGATCATACATTTGTTTGGCAACCTTCCCAGATATTTGATCTATCTTCTCCAGTTGTTTGAGTGTCATGGTGAATACCAGTTCGACTGCTTCTATACCCATCCTTTTCAATGAGGATTTTACCTTGGCTCTACTTCCTGCGGATATTTCTGACTCCTTGAGGAATTCATCCATGGTCGGCTCTGACAGATAAGTCTTACCTTTCACTATAAAAGTGGGTCTTTCCTTTGTTTTGGCTTTAGTTTCTTGTGCCATTGTGTATGTATTGCATCAATTATATATAAATGAAAGATTGATTTATCACCATTGTTTATTATCTGTAAAATTCCAGACCTCTTCTTATTCACACCACTTTCAGAACCTCATTTTTTTGTAAAATTTTCATTCGTGCATTGCCAATTAGCGCCATTTTCATTGAGTGGATTTTATGATTAATTCATTTCCATCTCTGGATCTGTACTCCACTACTCATTAGATTTATATTTAAATGGGAACATTTTTTATTATAAATATCAACTCAAATTTCTATTATATCTGTCTCTTATGACGTCCTATTAGACTTATATATAAATAGGAGCATTTTTATCCAGAAACTGAAATCATGTACAAGATTATTCTACACTCTGATTAGGGATTATTTGTATTTTTTCCAATCATCAATTCAGCTCAAAATTGTTGAAAACAAGGTGTTTCTCCCCTCACGCACAGGTCTGAATCTTATAGATTTTGTAATTCTTTAAATAGTACTGAATTCAGCAGTGTTTTTCGGGCTATTTTTGGCACACAGTATGTTGTATATCCTGCCCTAGTTATAGTATTTGGTAATTTTTTATAAACTACTGAGATTTACTTGAGTATTTTGTACAAATTTTCCAGGATCTCATCCAGCAATCTGAGGTATTTCTCAAGATCTGCTCCCATTTTCTCATCAACTTGGTGGTTCAATCCGATCGGCTTCCAATCTCATTCGGAAAGTTATCCGGGTTCTGTTCATAATTAATTATTCTTGACTCTAGTAGTAGTATTATAGACTCTTGTTTGAAATTAAATCAAGGTATTAATCTTAGTAATAATCTGTTCAGGCCTATATTTGTCCCATACTGCTGATCTATCTGTTGCAGTAAATTGTAGGCATCATAATATCTCTCCATCATGTTGAGTACGTGCAGATGGAGCATCTTGTAATGATACCTCTCATCTATATCATTCAGGATCTCAACCGTTTTCAGTGCTTCATCCATACTGTCAAGCTCCACCAGATTGTGAATCTTGAGTTCTAGTAAGGTACCTATATTCGGGTTATATAACACCTCATCAATTACTCCGATACTGAGGATAAATTTTCCATTGTTAAAATGCTCTGTCGCTTTGTCAAGTGTACTCATGACATATTACTATCTGAATTGTTTATAAATGAAAATATAAGATATTTATTTAATCTGTAGTTATCGGAACCAACGATTCTCTCGTTTTATATTTTTCAAGTGAGAATTGTGCTTAATATCCTTAGATCCAATAAATCTTTAATAATAAGGCATCGTTTTTTGAATCAAAGACCAATTGGGGATTATAAAATGAAGACAGTTATTTCGATATTATTTATACTGATGATTCTGCCTCTCACTGCGGATTTATCCAGCGATTCAAATACGATTACAGTGCAGGCTGCTACATCCTCCTTTGTCTCTCAGTGGAATACAACACTAATCAATGATGGTTCCAGTGACTCCACACAGATCAAATTACCGCTAGTGGATACTGGAACCTATGACTTCACAGTGGATTGGGGAGATGGAAATTCCGATGCTATTACAAGCTATGACCAGGCAGAGGTGACTCATACATATTACACTTCTGAAGGGGTTTACACTCTTGTTATTGATGGTACCCTGATTGGATGGCAA
>DAOUUM010000056.1 GCA_030668165.1 Candidatus Heimdallarchaeota archaeon | reverse complement strand
GAATTTTATTTTATCCATCAGTGAAATCACGGTTTCAATATCTGAATCATATATATCTCCAAAGAAATGTAGTGTGAAATGATATAATTTTGGATCAATGATCTTCATTTTGATATCCATATTTTCAGATATGGAACGAATTGACTCCATTATATCTTTTTGAATTTCAGGCAAATTAATTGCCAGGAAAGATCTTGTTTTGTTTTCTTCCATTCTCAATATACTATTGAATATAGTGATTTTACATTATTTCTTATTGAAATATCTTATTGAAATAATATACATATTTTTTTGACAAAACAGGATACTTTCACACAATCCATTCCTTTGAGAAAAAAAATATTGTAATCATAATCATAAAGAATGAGTTATCATAACATACTTATTTACTGAAGGAAAGAGAAATTCTGTGGGTGAATTACTCATTCCTGATGATAAAATCCTAATACTAGCAGTAACCGGTCTACCTTCAAGTGGAAAAGGGACCTTTGCTCAAATTTCAGAAGTTTATAATTTTAAAAAAATTGTAATGGGAGATGTAATCAGGAATGAATGTGCGAAACGGAACCTTCCTGTGAATCGTGAATCCTCCAATAAGGTAATGGTTGACCTTAGAAAAGAGAGGGGGCCTGATGCAATTGCTCAAATGACCTTGGAATGGATACAGATTGCAATAGAGGAAAGAGAACGAAAAATCATCATTGATGGGGTTCGTTCCTTGAATGAAATAGAATTTTTCCTAAAATTCTTTCCAAAACTAAAAATTATCGGGGTACATGCAAATCCAGAAACCAGATTAAACCGTGCACTGATGAGGAAGAGAAAAGATGATGCTTACTCCGCACAGGCATTTTATGATCGTGATGCGATTGAGTTAAATCTTGGTATTGGAAATGTAATTGCTCGGGCAGATATTTTGGTGGATACTTCAGATGATCTGGAGGTAACAAATAATAAGATGAAATCAATATTAGAAGAATTGATCAGTGGTAAGATTATTGTTAACTAGATAAGTGAATTATATATTGCATTCCAGGTTTTGCTACCTCTATATGCTCATACATTGATTTTATCAATTTCACCTCATCATTAAATTCCTGAGATGTGAATCTGGATGATATATGAGTCACAATCACCATATTTGCCTGTGATTCTAATGCCATCTCAGCAGCCTCCTTTATTGTTGAATGACTTCTCTCCTCAGCAAGTTCTATCATCATACTGGGATAAGTCCCCTCGTGAATCAACAAATCACACGGTTTGGGAATATTATGGATAAAATTTAAGTTTGGCCGGGTATCCCCAGAATACGCTACCACTCTACCTCTTCTTTTTGGACCCATGACTTCATCCGGATGAATAGTCCTATCATCGATTTCTATCGATTTTCCCTTTTGCAGTTGTCCTATCAGTGGACCACTTGGTATTCCTAATTCCTCAATTTTTGTATAGCTTATCTTACCAGGCCTGCCATCCTCCTCAAATATTATTGATAGAGCTCTTGCCTCATGAATCGCTTTGATGGCATGTAGGGAGTACCCGGGTCTAAATAATCTGTCTCCGGGTTCAATTGATAATATTTCAAGTTCATAATCAAGATGGACGTAATTAGCATTCAAGAGAGAGTGAACCAACTCATCTATTCCTTCAGGTCCAACTATAATCACTTTCTCCTCCCTTCCTAGAAGCTGAAAAGATGCCAATAAGCCGCTTAGGCCAAGAAAATGGTCTGAATGAAAATGTGAGATTACAATAACAAATTCCTTTCGGGTAGATACTCGATATTTTCTAAGATTAAATTGTGTAGCCTCACCACAGTCAAATAGAATGGTTCCCTTTGGATGGGTCAGAGCAAAACTGGAGTGATATTTATTATCTGCCGGAATTGCGGCACCGGTACCCAAAAAAGTGACTATTATCTCACTTCCATTCAATTTCATTCTTTAATCATCCTCCGGATACGTCTTGTGAGTGATTTGTGCACATAATCCTCGGTATCTATATCGACCTGCCAAGATTTGGGGGTATCCACGAACATATTTGTGGGTGTGGTAATAACAATTTTCATCGGTCCATCAAGAATATTGAACCAATCATACATTAGTTTATCCCTATCCCTGCCAATAGTAGTTGTTTGTCTGGCATAGGGGGGATCTGTCACTATTGCTTGTATACCCCCTTTTCTGAAAGGAGGAGAAAGTGAATCTCCTTGAATTAAATTAATAAGATCGGCATAATCATGATGTCTATTATTAAAAGAAGCCTGTCTGATAACTCGGGTACTAATTTCTATTCCTATGGCAAAAGACCCCAAATCGGCAATTTCTCTTAACATACCACCATGACCACAAAATGGATCTAAAACAATTGCTTTGAGAGGTTGTAATAAATTAACACAGATCCTGCTAAGGAGTGGTTTCATTGCACCTCCCCCAAAATATGGAGAATTCTTTGGAGCTCGATAATTTATTGAAGAATATTCAATTTCACCCTCTTGCCATCCCATTGCAGCCATATCATCCCAAGCAAGAACAACAAGTTTTGAATCAGGATTTAACAGATTTACCACTAAATTGGGAAATTGTTGTTTTACAATCGCTCCTATTCTACCCTCAATTTTCTCAGAGTTGAGTTTCATATGCCTAATCCCAATTTGATACATGCTCACCTTGAAGGAGGTTTCTTTATCTGACATTTCTACTTTGGATACTATGCTAGATAGTATCTCTTTAGTGTCCAATAACACACTTTGTTTGAATAAAATTGGATCTAAAACTACATATCTAATGGTTGCTGAAACAAGAAGGGCGTTATTGATCAATTCAGCACTTGATTCCACCATATAGATGACCTCACTCATCTTCTCAATTTTTGAATCTGGAAAAAGTGATCCCAGTTCTGCCAGAATTAAATTTGGATGATTATAACGAGCGCGTATTAACCAGTTTTTTATTTTTCTTCCTCCCCAAGAATTTTCAATAGATCAATGAGATCCTCAATGGTGGATATTTTAGAAATTGGACTTGGAACACTAATAGTTGAAACCACCACACCGTTCCCAATTTCTCTTAATAGATCCACGGCTGTGGTCCCCATTGCATGGGATACGACAACATGAATTTCATTGATATTCTTCAAAGTCAGCAGAGATGCTGCCTGTACCAATGAAGAACCTGTTGACATGATATCATCGACCAGTATTATCCTTTGTGACGTAATATTAGCGCTTCCCAAACTCACATCAGCCAGATTTGTTTCTGGATCCCTTGTTTTCACAAAATTTGTTGAGGTTGTATTCAACTCTTTCGCCAACCATTTGGCACGATCAATAGCCCCCTCATCTGGGGCGACTACCTCCAATTCACTAATATTCTTCACACACTTACTGAGATATGCAATTATGGATTTAGCTGGGTATAAATTGCTAGTTTTCATTTTGTTTGCATATTTGAATATTCCAGGATTATGTACATCAACAGTGATCAAATGGTCTGTGCCAACTGATTCCAAGAGATTGATCACAGTTTTAGCTGAAATAGCATCTCCATCAAAAACCTCTCTATCAGCTCGAGCATAACAGAGATATGGTATAAATACATAAATACTCTCACTTCCAAGTCTCTTAACTGTGGATATGAGATTTAGTAGTTGGAATAAATTAGTTTCCTGAGGGCTGTAAAGGGATTGGATTATTAGAACCCTCTTTTCGGGCTTTTGAGGAACTCGCAAGTACTGTTCTCCATCACTAAAAGATTTGAACTTGGGAATAAGTAAGGAATATTGTGTATATTCCGCTAATTCTCTTGCCAATTCAATACTTGTAGAGCCAGGTATTACTTGCATTAATTGTTATTATTTAGTTTTAGTGCTTAAATTTTGGGTTGGTCATTATGTGCGAATTTGTAATACAATTCTTATTTTCTGATAATTTTCACTTTTAATTCGGTGTGCCAAGGATTCTTATACTATGAACACATAATTAATATATGGTTCAGAGAACTGAACGGATCTGGTTGCAAGCTAATTTCAACCTCATGCAGTTCTCCCATAAATCAAAAAATCTATATATATAGGACGAAAAGTATTCCCCAAAACATTTGTGAAGGGGCTAGTGGATATCGTGAGTTATCCATTGTGTTTGAAATTATAACACATAAAAGTAAGTGTAATACACTTTCACTCATGTAGAAACAACCAAGCTTAAAAAATTCATTTAAGAATTAAATACCTCATATTACACTAAAGATCAATAATTATTAAAAAATATAACTAAGATCTATAAATTATTGATTTTTACAAAAATTAATAGAATAATATTTTCCATTAAGCGTATATATATTAAGAGCTATGGGTATTTCATATTAAGGACGGATCATCCTAAGTAAAGAGGTATTGGAATTAACCCATGACAGATAATAATGATAGCAATCTATTAGATAGTGAGATTCTGGACATAGATTTCGCCCACACTGGTGAGATTTCCATCCCGTCAAGAATAGTGGATCAAGTAATTGGCCAGGATCATGCTGTTAAGATAATTAAAAAAGCCGCATTACAAAGAAGGCATTGCATGTTAATTGGTGAACCTGGGACTGGTAAGTCTTTATTGGGATCCGCATTATCAGATATGTTACCCCCAGAAGTGCTTGAGGACATTTTAGTTGTTGCAAACGGTGAGAATGCTAACAATCCAAGAATTGTGACCTTACCAGCTGGACACGGTAGAGAAAGAGTTGAAATTGATCTCGAAAGAGTAAAAAAGCAAGAATCTACTCGTTCAATGATTGCCATTATCATTCCCCTACTCATTATTGTACTAGGAAGCATTTTCAGCAGAGGAGACCCGATGGTTATATTATGGGCGATTTTTGTGGGATTGTTCACATTCATGGTTTTTAACAACGTGAGAAATCGAACTGAAGAACTGATCCCTAAAATATTAGTTGATAATTCACAAAAAGACCTGGCCCCATTTATCGATGGCACAGGTTCCCATAGTGGAGCACTGTTGGGAGATGTTAGACATGATCCGTTCCAATCAGGAGGATTAGGCACCCCACCCCATGCGAGGGTAGAGGTTGGTCTTATACATCGTGCCAATGGTGGTGTCCTATTTATTGATGAAATTGGTACATTCCATATCAAAACTCAGCAACAATTGTTGACTGCAATTCAAGAGAAACAGTTCCAAATTACAGGACAATCTGAGATGAGTTCCGGAGCAATGGTACGAACAGAACCGGTTCCATGTAATTTTATATTAATAGCAGCTGGTAACCAGGAGACAATAAGAAATCTCCATCCAGCTCTGCGATCCAGAATCCGCGGTCAGGGTTATGAAATCGTAATGAAACTAAATATGCCAGACACCCTAAATAATAGACGGAAATTGGCTAGATTTGTAGCACAAGAAGTTGCTAAGGATCGAAGCATTCCTCATTTTACCAAGGAGGCAGTTGAGTTGATCATACTTGAGGCAAGAAGGCGAAGTTCCAGAAAACATTCTCTAACATTGAAACTGAGAGAACTTGGTGGAATGATCCGAGTAGCTGGAGATCTTGCTAAAGAACGAGGTGCTGATTTTGTACAACCTGAGGATATTAAAAATGCTCGTGGAATTTCACTCACCTTAGAAGCACAATTATCTAACAGATATCTGGAGCGATTGAAAGATTATGATCTAGTTTTGGTTAAGAATTCAATAATTGGTCGAGTAAATGGATTAAGTGTAGTTGGCGAGACAGCAGGATCTGTCATGCCAATAGAAAGTGAAATTGCACCCACTCAAAAATCTGGTGCTGGGAAGATAATTGCCACAGGTCAATTGAGAGTAATTGCCAGAGAATCTGTACAAAATGTATCGGCAATTATTAAGAAATACATGGGTAAGGACATATCAAACCTTGACATTCATATCCAGTTTGTGGGCACTCACGGTGTAGAGGGTGATTCTGCATCAATAACAATTGCAACAGCAGTTATTTCCGCACTTGAAAGAGCCCCCGTACGACAGGATACTGCTATGACTGGTTCTTTATCGGTCAGAGGACATGTTCTACCAGTTGGTGGGGTTACCTTTAAAATTGAAGCTGCAATCAAAGCTGGCATCAAAAGAGTCATTGTGCCCTGGTTAAATTTGGATGATATTCACTTAACAGAGGATCTACTTGGTAAAATACAAATTATTCCAGTAAAAACTTTTCCAGAAGTGCTAAAAGAGATTTTAGTTCCTGAATTTGCACATCTAGCAGAATCCTTTGAGCATATGCACAAAAATGAGGATACGATAGATATTATTGAAAATAAAGCGTCTGTGAGAAGGAATATAGGACAATCCACACCAACTGGTTAGTTCAAATGTCTGGTTCAGTATATGATAACAATATTTTATTTAGAGCAACATTGAATGATTCTGAGGATGAGGATGATCTTGATTTCGGAGCTCTGGACACACAAGCATTTAGCATTCAACCTGATATTGACAAGATTGAACCTAATAGAGAACCAAGGTTAGAATTGGATTATCTTGGCAATAATGCAGATATTGAGTTAATTTACAAGTATATTACCACCTGGCTGGATAGAGATGCAGATATGAATGATTACCTGGATAAAGTAGAAAATGAGATTGAAAACGGATTAAATGTTATTGTTACAGAAAGAGAAGTTCTCGGCTACTCCAAAAGACAATAAAACAATTAATAATGAAATCATATAAAGTAAATTCAATAGGATAATATATGTTAAACCCCTAATTGACAAATGATAATGAAGATTATTACATACATTAAAAATAAATTTTCTTTGCTATTTGCAGTTCTTCTTGTAATCCTTGGAATTATATTGTTCTATACTCTTTACTTTGATGAAAACCCAACCTATGCAAGCTTTTTATTCATTGCTATCTCATTCTCGATGTACGTAATAATTAAATTTTGGAAAAATTTTACTCCCAAATATGCGCCGAGGATTATCTATTGGACCACAGCTCATAAATGGATTAGGAAAATAATTTCAGGAGGTTCATTCTCATATTACGAATACAATCCAAATCCAGATAAGATTGGATTATTTGAGCCTGTCACCCGATTTTTGAATTTGATGATTGCATTTTTAGGAATATCGACCAGTATTGCTAATGTGCTAAATTTTGTTCCAGAAAGTCCTGTTGAATCCTTGTATTCTATGCTTGTCTGGACCGCACTCATATTCATGGTTCCTATAATTCTAACACCAATTATTCCAGTGATCTGGGCAATGGAGGATTTAAGGTTAAAAGCTTGGAATAATAAGCATAGCACAAATTGGAGAGTTTCTGTTAAGTATAAAAGGCGATTTAACTCATTTATTGCTGTGGGAACAATCAGTATTGGATTATCAATGACTAGCAATTCAGATCTGGAGTTTATGGATAATTTCTTGAATTTTGCCTCATTACTATTTGACGGATTTATACTACTAGTTTATCCAATTAGTATTTTGACTCTCCTTTACTACATAATGTTCAAGGGGAGAGTAAACACTCAGGTTAAGGATCTTATGAATTTGCCCACGGCAATTACAAATTTGAAAACGATTAATCCAATAACGGGTGATGAAGCGGATATTGATTTGGAAAAGTTACAAGTAACAATAGATGATGGTTCTCAAGAGGATAGTGATAAGGATGAAGAGGATAAACCATTCTTGACCAAAACCGGAGATAGTATTAAAAATACAACAGCTGTGCTTAATTATCACACTTTTGGCAGGATATCAAGAATGATAAGAAAAACTAAACTGAGGAAGACTAAGACTGATAGACCTAAAATAAGTAAGAAGGATAAATCCAAGAAGAATGGATCTGCCACTAAAGGTCTATGGGACGATAAATAAATTAACCCAATTTTAAAAATGCTTCTAATAATGCAATAGCTTTTTCTTTGTCGAAAATACCTTTATCAATTCCGTGTTTAATAGCTGATTCTATTATGTGTTTCTCATCCTGAACTGTTTCCAGCAGCATCTGGGCACGCATCTCAATTGGCATTTCTAATTCTACAAATTTACCAATTATTGATACCCAAATTGTCAAATCATCCAGAGTATGGGCCTCATCTTCTCTCTCATCAGCCATATCATCAAAGGAATTTAATGCCATATTGACTAATAGCGTATTAGTAATTCAATATAAAACACTTTCTTGTCGATGAAATTCAATTTATGATAATAATAATAATATCACATCAAGGAAGTACTTGACTTCCAATCAATTTCTCAACCTCATCAATTTCTTTAACTACATCAGATGTAAGTATATCATAACCTTCCTCAGTGACGAGTACATCATCCTCAATTCTCACTGCAATTCCTCTGTATTTTTCAGGGATATCTTCTTCATCTGAAATATAAATTCCAGGTTCGATTGTAAAATAATGACCAGGTTTGAGAGTCTCAATCTTGCGATCAACGTACGATGTGTCATGGGTATCTATTCCCAACCAGTGACCTAGACCATGGGGGTAGAATCTTTTGTAACCCTTATCCTCAATTATTTTATCATAATCTCCCCCAAGGATCCCAAAATTAATCAGACCCTTAGTAATCAATTCGATTGACTTTTCGTTAATATCCCAGAATTTAACTCCTGGTTTTACCATAGCAATACATGCCAATTGTACATCGAGAACAAGTTGATAAATTTCTTTTTGTGACTCTGTAAATTTACCATTGATTGGCCATGTACGAGTGATATCGGCAGCATAAGAATCAAATTCAGCCCCAGCATCAACAAGTAGAAGCTCGTTATCTCTTAATTCATCTTGATTTTCTATATAGTGAAGAATTGTTCCGTTTATTCCACCACCAACAATTGAAGGATATGCAGGTCCTTTAGATCCATTTTTCCTAAACTCATAGTCAATCAAAGCTTCAATTTGGTATTCAAACATCCCGGGTTTACTTACAGCCATCGCTCTAGTATGAGCTTCAGCAGATATTTTAGCTACTTTTCTTAATAATTCTATTTCATAGGAAGATTTGATGGATCTTAACTCGTGAATCTCAAATGCTGGATTAATCAGAGCAGTTGAGCCCTTTCCTGTTTTATCTTGGGACTTGACTGCTTTTTGAATTGAGGATATGATTAATTCATCTGTTGATTTATTGTTTCCCAGTTCATAGAACACGTTCTCATATTTTTTGAATAGATCTAAAATGAATTTCTCTAATTCTCCATTCTCGTAGGCATTATCAGCTTTGAATTTTTCAAGAGCACCTTCTGTTCCAAATCTTCTCCCATTCCAAGTTTCCATCAACTTATCTCTCTTTCTCACAAAAAGGTGATAGATTACCTTATCTCCATCATATTCCAATATGCATGTAGTTCCAGGTTCTGGAAAACCAGTGAAGTACAAAACATCTGTGTGTTGACGAAATTTGAATTCAACATCATTGCTATATGTAGCTTCTGGAAGAGAGCTAACTATTAAAAGCCCTTTCCCTAGTTTTTTCATTATTTGGTTTCTTCGTTTGGATACTTCAATTAAATTAACCATACTTTATGGATTTCTGTTACCCTTTAAGATTTTATGAAATGGATATTATAGTTTCTATTGATTTTCTAGATATGAATAATGTATTGTATTACAATTTCTCAGTATTTTCACTGAAATTATAGCATAAAATAGAAGTGTAATACACTTTCACTCAGGATTAATGTACTCTGAAATATTTTTTAGATAAACATTTAAATTAGGAAAGGATTTCGCATTACATAGTGATTGGCAATAAAATTGATGCTATGGTTTTGAATGGGAAAATCGATGAAGTATTTGAGTTACTGGATGAGGAAACAGAAGACCTCCAGGAAAAATGGGAAAAAATTGCCCTCAAGGCTAAATTGCTCGATTCTCAAGGAGAATACGATAAATCCTTAGCATATTCAGACCAATTAATTACCTATGGCGAACTCAATGGGGATAAATTTATAGAAACTATTGGTAAAATTACCAAATCAATAACCTACTGGAGAATTGGTAAAACTAAATCTGCCCGTAATATTCTACAGGAAGGCCAACTATTTGAAGGAGTTAAACATCCAAATTTCCCATATTGGTTTACCCTAGGGCACAATCTCATGGGAAACATAGCCCTGGGATATGGTGAGTATGATATAGCACTAGATTTCTATAATTCAGCATTTGATCTAAGTAAAACCATTGACAATCCTAGACATGCGGGATCCAGTCTGAATAATATTGCTGAAGTATATAAAATGAAGGGTTCTTTGGATACTGCCCACAAATACTATTTAGAAGCATTAAAATACTGTGAAAAGACGGACACCCAGTTAACAGGTGTAATTTTGAATAATCTTGGAGAAATTACTAGATTATTGGGGAAAAATAACGAGGCTCAATCATATTTCATGCATAGCCTTGAGATTAAAACCAAATACGGGGATAAAATTTCAATTGCTGAAACATTGTTGAGACTCCTTATATGGGCAATTGAGAACAAAAATCCAGATAAAATAGATGAATTTTACAATCAGTTGGCTGAGTTAACCAAAACAAGTAAACTGGATAGATTGTACATTAAATTAAAAATTGCTGATGGCCTGATTAATAAGAACAGTACGAGAATAATTGATTTGGCTAAAGCTCAAGAAATTTTCACAGATTTATCTGAGGACAGCTCAATTAGTCTAGAAGAAACCATATTTTCATTATTGAACCTGTGTGATCTATTAATTTTTGAATTAAAAACTTATGAGCAAGAGGAATTGTTCCTGGAAATTCATAAAATACTTAATCGATTGTATAAAATTGGACAGGATCAAGCCCTGTTCAACCTTATCATTGAAGTTCTATTTTTGAAGGCAAAAGTTGCATTTTTGGAGGGAATTACAGATCATGCTTTCCTTCTTCTAGATCAGGCACTGATTTATTCTCAGGAAAAGAATATTCAACATATCACTGAGAAAATCACGAAGCACCATGAGGAGATTACTCAGGAATTCAATAAATGGATTACTTTATTTAATCAACAATCATCCTTGCAATCTAAAATTGAAAAATTAAAGGTAGAAGAATATCTTAGTGATTTGATAAATATATATAGAAGCATCTAGTTAAGATTTTGAATAATTATTATTATATTGTGAATGGTTACCAATTCTAAAGGGTGATATTGAACAGGTTTTTTAAATAGGTAGTAATAAGGATATATATAATACGGAGGATATTCTGATGGAAGCAACGCCACCTAATACAGAGCTTGATAATCTTAAAGATGAGTTGGATAATACAAAATCTCAGTTGAATACAACACAGTTAGAACTTGATGGCTTAAAGGGAGAGAAAGAGAACTTATTCAATGAAAATAATTCATTAAAAACTCAACTAGAAGAAAAAATTAATGAGCTCGGAAAAGCAAACAATGATTTGGACTCAACTAAGGCAGGAATGGGTGCTGTT
>DAOUUM010000140.1 GCA_030668165.1 Candidatus Heimdallarchaeota archaeon | reverse complement strand
TGATATCTTTCCAAGGAATAAGAACATCCTTTTCCTCGTGAAGAATTGAGAAAAAGACTCCGAGGTGACTGAGTTCTATTTTTTTCTCTTTTACTGTGTAAAGAAATGCACCAGTAAAAATAGGGACCAGTGGTATCAGAAGTATCTCGAAATTAAGAGAAATCTCATCAATGATAGAAACAAAAAGGTTACCCGAAGAATAATCAGGAGATAAGATGAGGATGAGGATGGTTACTAGTGCTGAAGTGGCAAATATTAACCACATCATCTTCCTTACGTCTGAATTGCTAAGTGTAATACTTTCCTCTCGAACATTTATTCCCATGCTTAAAACCTAATAAAATGAGGAAATATTGAACTAATAAGGCTATGCAAAATAATTAAATTATTCTACATTTTTATCGGTAGGCTGTGACTACCATCCATCATGGGGTGATTTCTGCTTCTTCTGATTTCCTACCTGCAACTACATCAATTGAATAATTAAAAAATTGTTTGTCCCAAATATGAGATATATTTTGCAATGATCCAACGGACACAATAAGGAGAATGAGCAAAATCATCAGATTGAAGTCCAGTACAAAGGGTATGGCTATCATACCAATGGTGATAATCTCGGTTGCTATAAGGAAATATCTCATTTTCTCAATTCTTCTACGTAGGACAATGAAAGAGATCCAATTGAGAATAATCACGAAGGAGAGCCCAATTTTAAAATAAGGTTCACCTTCAAGGAGAAACGATGCAATTAGCAATCCTGGTAAAAGGATGCAAAATAATATATTTGACAGTTTTACAGATTGATATTTATATTTTAGATGATTGTCCCTCATAATAATCCAATGATGAAACTGGTATTAAAGGGATACCAACATTCACGACCATTCTTCCTTATAATGAATTTATTTGGTGATTTCAGCAATGCCAACTCTTTTTTTTGCTCCCCTTCTCTCCTTCAACTCTTGATTTTATATTAATTGATACATCTTTCTCAATCATATCCTGTTAATTTTTATGATATATTAATTGTTTTAGCAATCCATTAGTTATTTCTATTAAATAGATCTATCACGTTTAAAATCAATTAAGTTTATACCAGTTCAGTTCATCTTTTTTCTTCGTCCGATTATCACAATCATTATTATTGAAAGAATACTTGTAATCTGGTTTATTGGGAGATCTAAAGTTGGACTAGGTTGAATTGTATTATCTTCGTCTGTTTCTGAGTTTGAATTATCAGTTGTAGTTGACGATCCAGAAGAATCCGGTGTAGTATCATCGGTGGTTGTAGTTGAAGATCTAGAGGTAGTCTGTGTGGTAGTGGTTGATTCCGATGTATCCTGTGTAGTAGTATCGGTGGTAGTGGTTGATTCTGACGTATCCTGTGTAGTAGTATCACTGGTAGTTGTAATCGTCTCCTCAA
This sequence comes from Candidatus Heimdallarchaeota archaeon, assembly GCA_030668165.1. Classification (GTDB taxonomy): domain Archaea; phylum Asgardarchaeota; class Heimdallarchaeia; order Heimdallarchaeales; family Kariarchaeaceae; genus JAJRQD01. The sequence continues at coordinate 5,946 of DAOUUM010000140.1, read as the reverse complement.
TAATAGCAATACTGAGAATCGCAGATAAATCACTCTCACCTAGAGAATTAGTTGCTGAGATCGCATAAAAATATGTCAAACCATATTCGACCGAGTTATCAAAATATTCAATTAATGGTGCTGATAATGTAATAGATAAACTAAGATTACTCTCAGATTCTCCACGATAAATACTATAATTTGAGATAGATAGCCCACCAGTATCAAATGAAGTACTCCATGTTATGTAAACAATGAAGTCGTCATTTAAACTTAAAGCAATATTTTGTGGCGTAGTAGGTTTGCTAGTAGGAATTATTGATACAGACTCAGACAAACTGCTTTCACCTACAGAATTGACTGCTGTTACTGCGTAGTAATATTCAACACCCATAGTAGCTTCACTATCGATATATGTGGCATTATCATCAACCGTCGTTAAATAATGTAAATCACTAATATTTGTACCCCGATATAAATTATATGAAGTAATTGGGGCTCCCCCATCTTCTAATGGTATATCCCACTTAATTTCAATAGAATGGTTGTGTGTATCAGTTAAAATCAAATTAAGTGGACTGGTGGGACTGTACTTAACTAACCAGGTGAATATTTCCATTCCGTCACGTCCATCAGCCACGTAAACATACTCTCCATTAACAAATACAGAATATGATTCTCCACCATCATAAAATAAATCTTCTTGAACTGGATTATAGGGGTCAGTAACGTCAACGATTTTTAATCCATAATAATCTGCAATATAGGCATAGGATCCATTCACAAATACATTTGTTGTTAGATCGCTATCAAATTGACTGATTATGACTGGATTTGTAACATTACTGATATCTATTAGAAATAGAACGTCACTACAAGCAATATATGCAATTGCACCAAGTACAAAAATACCCCTAGCTGTTCCTCCTCCATTAACTTGGCCAACCATGAATGGATTGGTTGGATCAGAAATATCTATAATTTTCAGACCATTTGGACCATCTGCCAAATATGCATACGATCCATAAATGGATAAATCATAAGGTCTTCCTGTATCATAATATTGCCCAATTTCAATTGGATTGGTTGGATCTGATATATCTATTATTTCCAGGCCATCAGCTTCATCAGCAACATATGCATAATTTCCCATCACTTTAACTTTTTGTGATGTTCCACCATCATCAAATTGTCCCACTTCCACTGGATTTGAGGGATCTGAGATGTCAATGACCTCCATACCATCAAAATAATCTGCAACATAGGCGTAATCTCCTTGTACTGCCACGCCAACTCCATTCCCTCCATCATAATGTTGTCCCACCTTAACAGGATTAACTGGATCTGAGATATCTACTATCCTCAAACCTGCATAACTATCTGCGATATATGCATACGATCCACTTGTGACTAAATCTCTAGTTTCTCCACCATCATCAAAAGAGCCCACCTCAACAGGATTAGCTGGATTAGTCACGTTAATTATTTCTAGACCATCAGAATAATCTGCCACAAAAGCATAATTATCTTGAGCAAAAACACCGTGCGCATTCCCCCCATCATAGTATTGACCTAGGGTGACAGGATTAGTGGGATCTGAAATATCAATGACTACTAGCCCAATATCATAGTTGGTTACATATGCATAATTTGAGTCAGCAAATATGCCATATGCATTACCGGATATAATTTGTCCAACCTCAATAGGATTAGTGGGATCTGAGATATCTATTATTTCCAGATGATTGATACAATCTGCTACGTAGGCATAATTTCCAACAATATGGACATCCAGAGCAAATCCACCATCATCGAACTGACCCACTTCAACTGGATTTGAGGGATTGGTTACATTAATTATTTCTAGACCATCTGCATCGTCAGCTAGATAGGCAAATGAGCCATCAACAAATACATTAAATGCTCTACCCCCGTCATAAACCTGACCAACCTTGATAGGATTAGTTGGATCGGAAATATCTATGATCTCCAAACCATCCTCATAATCAGCTACATATGCATAACTCCCATTAACTACCACATCATAGGCATAATTACCATCATTGAACTGTCCAACCTCAACTGGATTATAAGGATCAGATATGTCGATTATTTCAAGTCCATCGTTATTATCAGCTAGATAGGCATACGAGCCATCAACAAAAATTCCTCGTGTATGTCCACCATCATAATATTGACTTATCTTTACCGGATTCGATACATCAGTGACATTATAGATTTCCAAACCAGCATAATCATCAGCTAAATAAGCAAGATTATCAACAACAAATACGTCTCTTGCCAATCCCTTTTCGCCATATTGGCCTATTTTAGTTATTTCCTGCGAGAATGCATTACCAGAAATGCTAGTTATAGCACTATCATTTTGATCTACATCGGTATTTGATGATGCAATTGTTTGATATTCTAAATCGTTATCATATTGTATGATTATTAATAATAATCCGATAAGTATAGTAGTGATTAATAATCTCACCCATTTTGATTTAATCATAGTCCCTAGTACTTGTAGGTTAGAATTATTATAAGTATATCTAATATACGGAAACTATAAATTTGATATTTTTAGTTTTATTGTTATACTTTTAATAATTTCGAAAGCGATTATTTTTGCATATTATGGTGTTATCCCTTCCTCAACTCAATCATCTATTTACTATGCATTAGATACGATTGAATAATAATCATGAGAAAATATTATATCTATCACGACTTATAAATAATTATTGAAAATTGAAAAGAGTAGCAGACCTACATTTGATGAGAGTAGGGTGAAAGACATACTTGAGAATTGCTATGGTATCACTGCTGAAGTTGAGGAACTCCCATCATACAATGATCAGAACTTTCGTGTGCTTGAATATGATTATGTATTAAAAATTGCCAATATCGACGAAGAGGAAGAATTTCTCAATTTTCAGAACAACGTTATTAAGAAAATTGAAAATATCAATCAGATTGGGATTCATCCCAACAATAATAATGAACTCCTGTTCAGGTTTGATAATCACCTTATCCGTTTATTGGACTATCTTCCTGGAAAAGTTCTCGCCGATTGTACCTACACAGATGAATTATTATTCAAAATAGGGCAGTTGATATCAACAATTGATGATGAATTAATGGATTTTTCACATCCAAAGATAAATGATTATTTTCACTGGGATCTAATGCATGCTGAAAACTTGATTAGTAAAAATATGGAATTTACAAAGGATAAGGATATACTGCCTCATTTTCTTGACCAGTTCAAAAAAATAGATCTCTCCAGATTCAGACAATCAATGATTCATAATGATGCCAATGAGTACAATATTATTGTACAAAATGAACGACCATCAATTATAGATTTTGGTGATATGGTTCATACAGCCACAATTTTTGAATTGGCAATAGCTATTGCCTATATAATTCTTGATAAGGATGATCCCATACACTCCGCTATTCAGGTTATCAAGGGATATCATAGTATCATACCTTTAACTGAGTATGAAATTGATAATCTCCTGGTTCTTGCTGCCACAAGACTCTGTGTTAGTGTTTCAATGTCCTCATATCAGATAACACAAGAACCGGATAATGAGTATCTTCTGATATCTCAACAACCTGCATTGAAGGCATTACATAAATTAAGGGAGATAAATCCTCAGCTGGTTCGATATTTGTTCAGGGATGCGGTGGATATGATACCTGAATCACTATTGGAATTTAAGATCACAATTGAACCCGCAAAAATTATGCAAGGTGAATTTGAGATTATTGATCTGAGTGTCGGATCCACGGATCTGGGTTTGGTAACAGATTTTACTGATATTAAAGTAGAGTTGGGTGATGAGATCCTGCTAGGACGATATGATGAGACAAGATTGCAGTACATTCACGATGCATTCAAAATAAAGGTCAATGATGGATATGACTGGCGTGCAACACATATGGGCATCGATCTCTTTTCCAAACCCGGAACATCAATATATGCACCTCTTGATGGAATTGTTCATAGCTTTGCCAATAATGAAGGTAGATTCGATTATGGTCCCACACTCATCTTGGAACATAAGATTGATAATATTTCTTTCTGGACTCTTTATGGTCATCTTGCCTCCATTAATGGATTTGAAATTGGTAATAAAATCCGAAAGGGAGAGAAAATAGCCGAAATCGGTAATTATGAGATCAATGGAAACTGGCCACCTCATCTGCATTTTCAGCTCATAAGGGATATGCTGGGCTACAAGGGGACATTTCCAGGAGTAGTTGAGTACAGATATCGTGATATATGGAAGAAAATCAGTCCAGATCCTAATTTAATACTGAAAATTCAAGATATGGGTTCTGTATCGCTTAGTTTTGATGATATCAGGGCATATCGTGGCAAACATTTGGGCGGATCATTATCAGTCTCCTACAACAGACCACTGAAAATTGAAAGGGGGTTCATGCAGTATCTCTATGATCATACTGGCAGACAGTATTTGGATGCTGTGAACAACATACCCCATGTTGGGCATAATCATCCGCATGTGGTTGAGAGTTTGATTAAACAGGCACAGGTACTCAACACCAATACCCGATATTTGCATGGGAATATTATCAACTACACCAAAGAATTGCTAAAAACCCTACCCAAACCACTTGAGGTATGTTTTTTTGTCAATTCAGGATCAGAGGCAAATGAACTGGCCATCAGACTTGCAAGAGCTTATACGCAAAGAGATGATGTTATTGTCCTCGATTGTGCATATCATGGTAATACGAATCTGTTAATTGACATTTCTCCTTACAAATTTGATGGACCAGGAGGTGCTGGAAGAAGAGATTTCGTCCATCCTGTAAAAACACCAGATGTATTTAGAGGTGAATTCAGAGCAGGAGATACCGGAAAATTATATGCAGAGGAGATTGCAAATGTTGTCAAGAATAATAAAATTGCTGCATTTATATGCGAATCACTTCCTGGAGTGGGAGGGCAGATTGTCTTACCAAAAGGATACTTCGTACATGCATTTGCGCATGTAAGAGATGCAGGTGGTGTATGCATTGCTGATGAGGTGCAGGTTGGTTTTGGCAGAATTGGAAACTATTTCTGGGGATTTGAACAGCAAGATGTCATCCCAGATATTATTGTCCTGGGTAAACCCATAGGAAATGGACATCCCTTGGCTGCAGTCGTGACTACAAAGGAAATAGCAGATGCATTCAACAATGGGATGGAATATTTCAATTCATTTGGGGGAAATCCGGTTTCCTGTGCAGTTGGATCTGCAGTGCTAGAGGTGGTTCATTCAGAACAACTCCAGGATCATGCCTTGGAAGTAGGTACCTATCTTCTTGACAGATTATCTGAACTGAAAATCAAATATGATTTGATAGGTGATGTCCGTGGGATGGGTTTATACATTGGTGTTGAGTTAATTCTGGATGAGCACCTGACACCTGCAGCAGATGAGGCCAATTATATCACCAATCGAATGCGAGATCATGGCATATTGATCTCTACAGATGGACCTCTACACAATGTATTGAAAATTAAACCACCAATGCAATTTACCATCGAGAATGCAGATTTTTTTATCGATATATTGGATATAATAATGAGAGAGGATCGCTTAAATCTGTAATACTGTCAATTACAATATAGAAATTAGTTATGAATAATTGAAAATATTCACTTAAAATGGCAAATATACTATGACTGACTAAATACAAGCTAATCATAAATTATAGGGTAATACAATCAACCTGAAACTGGAAAACTTGGTGATTTCAGCTATATGCAATTTTTCACCATTTATAGGGAGGAGATTCCAATTATTGTACATCATAATATAATGGTGATTCACGCATTCACAATATACTCACAAATTCAAAAACCTGCCTTTTCAGCTATACGTAATTTTTCATCAATCTTAAGAGGAATATCAAACAAATAAAAATTATAGAAAAATA
>DAOUUM010000117.1 GCA_030668165.1 Candidatus Heimdallarchaeota archaeon | reverse complement strand
GTTCAATATTGTTTGCTAAAAGGGGAACAGAAGATGAACTTCACTTTGCAGGTGATTTCTTCACCTCCTTCACAATAATTATTTTTGCTACCTTCTTATTCACAGGGTTAGTCACCTTAATTTACATGAGGGATAAACAAAGACTTATTGATACCAGCTCTGAATTTCATCTTAATCAACTTATAGAAGATGTTACCTCACCCTATTCAAGACCCATGTTTGTATTTCTTTTCCTTTATCCCATCGGAATGTTCATGCAGGACCAGATACTTGAACCTTTTGCGATACATAGATTGGGATTCGAAGCGGATCAAATAGGTACATTGGTGATGTTGTGGGCCAGTCTTACCCTAATTTTTGCACCTTTAGGGACCGTTGTTGCAAAACGATTTAACAAAATAACGGCTCTTTTATCTGGTCAAATCATTGGTTCAACAGGATTGATATTAATTGCTTTTTCAGGATATTTGCTCAGTGAACCCCTGTTATACGTTGCTGTTGTATTATTCGGTATAGGATCTGGATTATTTGCAGTGACCGGAGTTACCTATATGCTTGATATTGCTTCAAGGCACAAGAGGAATCTTGCCATGCTAATTTCTTTCTTTGGAATTATGCAAACGATTTCAAGATCATTTGCACCTACTCTTGCAGCAATTATCCTACATAATACGAACGATCACTTTGAACTAGTATTTTTGGTTGAGGCTGTTTTCTTCATGATATGTATCATTCCAATATTAAAACTAGAAAGATTAATGAAACGAGAAATTTAGTGAATATTCGCGTATAATCATCAATTCCTAGGAAATCTCTATTAGTATTATGTTTGCAAGTATTTATTAAATAGACCACCTATACTAGGATGATAACAATTGAGTGGCAGTACTGATAGTGACCAGCACAAGTTATATTCTTTGTCCATGAATGAAGATCTAGAATGGGGTAACAGATATAATGCAGTGTGTAGACTCGAAGATAGTGGTTTGCTTGCCAAAGTTGCCTTGAATGCATTTGATCCAGATATTAGGAGTGTTGCCATAAGGAAAACTGAGGATCAGGAAGTATTAGTACAATCTGCTCTCAATGATGTTGACTATGGTGTACGTACCACTGCAATGGAAAATCTGGCCAATTGGCAACGCGATACATTCAAATTAATGGGAATCCAGGATCCCCACTGGACTATTAGAAAAGCTGCCTTGGAACGTTTACCGTCAATTTATGATGAGTTTTTTGCCAATATTGTGATAACTGAGGATGATTACAGGGTAAGAAGAGTGGCAATGAGAAAGATGAAGATAAACAAACTTTCTGAGGACCTTTTGATCCAATTAGCTATTCACGCACAGGATGGAGAGGTTAGAGCTGCTTCAGCAAGAAAAATTGAAAATGAGAGTCTTTTAAAGGAGATCGCAATTGAGAGTGGAGATTATGTGGTTGCAGAGGAGGCAATTGAACGAATCAGATCCGAAGAATATCTCAAACTTATTGCCATATCCGCGGATTTTGCACACACAAGGATGACCGCAGTCAAATTTATCAATGATAATGATTTCTTGATGGAGATCGCCAGATGTGATAAAAATCTAATAGTAAGGAGTAGGGCCATTCACACAATCTCATCATCAGAGGTGCTTGAGACAATGTTACTGCTAAACAATACTAATATGGATGATGAAATAAAAGAGAGAATTGATATCCTACAAGACAATTAAACTCAACACTTTCATGGTAAATCAACTATCAGGTTCTTAAACCAAGATTTAACAGATTTATCTTTTAAACCGAGATCCAATTTTTGGACATGAGTATGATCTTTTGAATCATTAGCTCCCAGCCCTTTGGCAATAATTGATGTCTCTTCCAAATTTTCTAGATATTCACTCCAGGCAATTTCAAATGGGTGTGGAGATCTAATGAAAATAATTCCCTTTATCTCAGCATCATCTAGATTGACCAAATGATCGATATTCCAGAATAAGGTTTTGCTTGATGGATTTTTTGTATAATGTATGCCCAATTCATCAAAAAAATCTAGTAATTTCATCCTAATATGATGCTCTGTCTTATCCGGACTTCTCAGACAGTGACGACTAAGTCTATTACCCAGTGAAGTGGCTCCTTTCTGATTCAAGGCGGATCCTATGTAGATGTAGTATCCTGATTCAATATCAATTGTCCTTCCCTTATCAAATCTACCGAAACTTATAGAATGAGTATTTTGCACCTGAATTAACAATAAATAGGTTCCCTGGCTAAAATCATCTCCGATACAACCAATTGAATCACTACTGTTCCATTTTATCATTATCTCATCTAAGTCATTGCACTAATTATTCTTTTTGATCAATCGGAAAATGAAATAATCAAATCCAACTTCAATAAATTATGGATGATATGTCAATATTGGACGTTTGACAAAATGCTGTTTTCTCAAAAATATAAATTGAATAAATTTCATTTATAAAAAGTTTTTAAAATAGCTTCGCCGTATCTAATTTATGGTTGAACTAAAAGACAGCAAGACCCTTGATAATTTAAAAGATGCATTCGCAGGTGAATCACAGGCAAACCGCAGATACCTCTACTTTGCTAAAATTGCAGATGTTGAAGGTTACTCAGAAGTTGCTACCAACTTCAGATCCACCGCAGATGGTGAAACAGGACATGCTCACGGGCATATGGATTATATGAAACCGGTCGGTGATCCCGCGACTGGTCTTCCAATGGGAGATACTGAGGACAATCTAAAATCCGCAATCGCTGGTGAGACCCATGAGTACACTGATATGTACCCCTCAATGGCCAAGACCGCTCGTGAAGAAGGTTTTGATGATATTGCTGATTGGTTTGAAACACTTGCTAAGGCTGAAAAGTCCCATGCTGGTCGTTTTGAAGATATGTTAAAATCTATAGAATAAAAATTACATAACAAATTGTATTAATTAAAAAAATATTAGACTTATTGAATTAATTAATTTTGAAATTTATTCAAGGAAACAAGCAATTATAAGGATTTTATTATTTACTATTGTATGACAGAATCAGGCCATATATCATATGCTCCATCAGATGGTCTAACATATGATACCTCTGATGAAAAATATTGGGATAAAGAAGCTCTAGACAAGGAGATAGTGCGAACTTTTGAAATCTGCCATGGGTGCAGATTATGTTTCAAGTACTGTGAATCCTTTCCAATTCTATTTAATAAATTAGATAGTCAAGATGAGGAGTTTAGCGATGTCAGAAAATTAAGTGACGATGATGTTGCAGAGGTGATGGGATCTTGTTTCCAGTGCAAATTATGCGAGGTACAGTGTCCCTATACAGTGACTGACAAACATGAATTTCAATTGGACTTTCCCAAATTAGTTCATCGATACAATGCGATCCGCACCAAGAAGGAAGGAAATTCATTTGGTGATAAACTGCTGGCAAATCCTGATAGATTGGGAAGAATATCACGAGCGTCCATGGGTCTTGCTAATTTCGCAAATTCAATACATCTATTCCGTGTAATTAATGAAAAAGTAATGGGTATACACAGGGATAAAATTTTACCCAAATTCCCCCAACAAACCTTTGATAAGTGGGCGGAGAAAGAGGGAAGAATTCATGTTCCAGGTGCTGAGGTAGTATTATTTCAAACTTGTTACGTGCAGAATAATGAACCACAAATCGGCAAGGATGTCCTTGAGGTGATGGATCAAAATAAAGTCAAATCCACCTGCTCCAAGGGCCTTGAATGCTGTGGAATGCCTGCCTGGGAGATTGGTGATCTGGATACAGTTCGCAAGAATGCTGGTAAGAATCTTGATAAATTGCTCCCCATGGTTGAAGATGGTGCCAAGGTAATTGTTGTCAATCCCACCTGTTCCATGATGATGAAGAAGGAATACCCAGAACTCCTTGAGGGAGAGGATAGAGCAAGAGCAGAAAAGCTATCTGCTGCAGTTATGGATACCAGTGAATATTTATGGTCAATTAGAAAAGAGGAGAGATTCAATACTGATTTCAAATCCTCCCCAAATGGCGAGGTGGTTTACCATGTACCCTGTCATCTACGTGCGCAGAGAATTGGTTTTCCTGCAAGAAGTCTCATCAAAAAAGTACCCAATGTCAAGGTAAAAACTAACATGGAGTGTTCTGGTCATGATGGAACTTACGCCATGAAAACTGATACCTTTGAATCCTCCTTAAAAGTTGGAAAGAAGGCATTTGAAGGTATGGGTAAGGATCCCGAGGTTATGGTCTCGGATTGTCCACTGGCTGCAGTTCAATTTGAGCAGGCAAAAGGTAAACGAGCCATGCATCCCATGAGTTTTTTGGCAAAAGCATACAAAGAAGATGGGTTTGATTCGATTATCTAAAACAATATAAATCCATAAAATAAAGTAATATTATGATTAAAAGAGACGAGATAGTAGATTATGTCACTTATAAGGAACAAAGAGCAGTTGAGAGACCCAAGATAATTGAGATCAAGAAAAAAAGGAGAGTTCATTTGGGTTCTTATCTTACCTTCCTATTTGAAAACAGAGATACCATCAGATATCAGATTCAAGAGATGACTCTTGCCGAGAAAATAATTAAAGATGCTGATATTCAATTTGAAATCGATACCTACAATCAATTATTTGGCGAAAAAGGTTCGTTTCCATGTGTACTCTTAGTTGAGATTGATGATCCGGAATTAAGAGCAGTAAAACTATCTGAATGGTATAATCTTCCCAAAACACTTTATGTGAAAACAGCAAGTGGAAACAAAGTCTATGCAGTGTATGATAAGAAACAGATGAGTGATACAAAACTGTCATCAGTGCAGTATCTTTACTTCAATACCAAGGGTGAGCATATTGTGGCAGTGGGAACAGATTATCCAGCTCTAAATGATGAAGTGGGATTAAATGATATTCAAAAATCAGCACTTGATGAAGATCTAATAGATCTTTCAAAATAATATTACACGATATTCAGTTTTAGGATTTTACGTTAGAGTATCTCAATCTCCCGAGATGGGCTTATTACTACTTGGTAACCAATTTTTCACTGCAAATTTCATTATTGGGATTAATATGAATATAATTAGCACAACAGCTAATATTATTATTCCATAGAGTAATTCAGAGAAATATCCGTAACTATAACCCGTGAATGCAAATATCAACGTAACTTCACCCCTTGCAGCCATGCTGAGACCTGTTGTCCTGGCTTCACCCACGGTATATCCCTGGAAATATGTACCCACAAAGCCAGCAAGGAATTTAGATAAGACTGCAACGGTCACAATAACGAGGGCAACAATAAATGCGATAGGATCTAAAACATCACCTAGATTTACGCTCAATCCAATATCCAGGAAGAAGAAGGGTATAATCCAAGAGGTAATTGGTTCAAAATCCCGGTGAATATCAAGATAGTCATCCTCATTTCCTATGATAACTCCAGCAACAAAAGCACCAATAATTGGTGCTAGACCAAGAGCTTGAGCAAATACAGCCATATATAACATAAATGCAATGCTCACGAATACTGGGACTGAACTGTCATGGTACTTCTTTGTTTTAGTCATAAAATAGGGAATTCCATATTTGAAGAGGATAAAACAAACAAAAAAGAAAATGGTGATATTAACAAATATAGACAATATTCCTGTAGAACCCTGTGTATCTCCCAGATAAGCCACGATAACTGAAAAAAGTGCGACTGCGATTATATCATCAATAATTGCTGAACCAACCACAGTTTGTGCAACTTTCGTTCTCATCTTATCCAGATCAAGGAATAATCTAGTGCTAATTCCAATACTAGTTGCAGTTAATGTGGCTCCGAGGAATATGGCCACGTTAACATTATCTACACCATCGGGGACTAAATTGAGTGATACCATAGATATAACACCATAGACCAGGAAGAAACCACCAACTAGTGGTAAAATAATGCCAAGGCCAGCTGTTAGAAATGCTGGTACTTTGACCCTCTTTAAATCATCAAAATCAACCTCCATACCCACTTTGAATAGGAGTAATAAAACAGCAAATTCACTGATAAAATTGATAACTGTTGCCGTTAATTCAATTTGTAACTGATCCATATGAAGAAAATCACTAATAGATGAAGTCGGAACATTTTTTAAATACAGGATGCCCAAAAAAGTTGGTCCCATTATTATCCCAGTTACTAATTCACCTAGAACATCAGGTAAACCGAATTTTCTTGATACCACTTGAGAGCCTTTAATTAATGTTAGAAACACTCCAATCAGCAAAAATGCAAATTCAAAGTCTGATGTTGCCATATATTTGTCTATCGGTGATTTATTATAAGATTTAATATCCGTACATATCCTAATAATGGCATTGATTGAAAAAACTATCTTAAAATTAGTTATCAAGTGGTCTCACTCTGAATTCTGGTTCTTTTTATGGTATGCAATATATGCAAAAAGTGTTCCTAGCGCAAGAGGGATGAATAGAAACAACAACAGAGCACTAAGCATATTTTGAGTGTGATCGATGAAATAACCAGCTACTCCAATTAACAATGATGAAATTAACATCCCAATCGAGGGAAGGAAAGAATTATATGAATTTCTGTTCTCATTAGGCACAAGGACAAGAGCTTCTCTCTGGAACAGAATGAAAAATATCAATGACATCAATCTTAGATACATGGCCGCGATTATAACCAATACAATTGCAGGAATGTTAAGGAAAGCATCTGCCTCATTAAGAGGTAATGGGAATAATGAAAATGTCAAGACATATATTGATGTCCAAACAAGTACAAAAATCAATGATATTCTAGGTAACCATACATTTGCCTTGAGTTTTTTACTAATTGATATGGCCAATAACATCACCAATACACCTAGTCCATAGATAATAGTTCTAAGTGTGGACATGCCCATGTCTGTTCCGGTATAACCGAAATATATTGGGAAGAGGAAAATAGTTGACCAAGCTGCGGAGAATACAATAAGGGACACCCATCCCATGGTAAGAAAGAGTACAATTCTTCCACTATATACGACCTTTATGCCATCGACTAACATTTTGGCATATCCTGAGATATTTATATCAGGTTTTTCTTTCTCTCCAAATCCAGACATATTTCTATAGGCAATTATCCCAAATAGGATTGAAAAACCTGTTTGAGAGAGGAATAGGACCTCACGTGACCAAGTTGATGCAATAAATCCTCCAATCATTATCACCAATATCCCCATAAAATTTCCCACTAAGGTAGTTTTTCCAAATATTGAGCCATATATTTTCTTGTCTGGATCTTGATCAATAGGTAGATCATTGTAACTATTATCAAACCAAGATTGCAAACAACCTGATTCTTGAGCCAAGGCCACCGATCTCATAATTACTACCAACATAAGATAATTATAAGGATTGGATGGGTTTGATACACTATATAATCCAAGTAAACCAAAAGTCAATGCATGGAAAATATATGCCAAAAGTAGAACTCTTTTATGACCTATCCAATCTGCGAGCACACCTGTTGGGTAATCTATTAGAGCCTGTACTAGAAATAATGTAGCAAATACCCTTCCAGATAATTCATAGCCTATCTTATCTAGAATAAATAGGATAAGGAAGGCATCTGCTAGCAGTTGTATTGCTGTGAGTGATGTCAATAAAGAGAAATATCTCTTAACAAGATTAATAGATTTTGTATCGTAATTCTCAATCCCCAACCAGTTAACCAGTGAAACCATAATTATCCCATTTTCTGAGTGTTAGTTTGATTCTAAATTATAATCATTTTGGTTTTATAATCTGAGAATAGTAAATTAAAGAACGTATTACTATAAATAGCAATAGAATCTCAAACTTTTCGATATGATATATTTATCAAATATAACTCTCTACAAGATATATCATCAAATACCGCGCTAAATCAAGCTAATTCCATCATTTT
>DAOUUM010000066.1 GCA_030668165.1 Candidatus Heimdallarchaeota archaeon | reverse complement strand
TTGCTGTAGGAGCTGCTGGTGCATTACTTAGATATATCAAAGAAACACAGTTCACGGAATTCAATCACATCCTATCGATAAAATCATTTGATATTGATGATACCATGGCTCTTGATGCCGCAGCGATAAAGAGTCTGGAATTATTCACCAATACCCAGGACAATACAAGCTATGCCACCCTGCTTGATCTCCTGGATGAGGCTGCCACTCCCATGGGTAGTAGACTTATTAGACATTGGTTGGCAAATCCCCTTACCAATCGAGATGAGATCAATCAGAGATTAAATGCAGTATCATTGTTCGTTGATGATACTATGCTCCATCAGAGTATAAGGTCCGTTTTTTCTGGAATGGGTGATATTGAACGATTAATTACCAGAATATCAATGGGGAAGGCTAAACCTTCTGAATTGATCAATCTGATTAAATCACTTGAATTACTACCTGGAATAAAATCGAATTTAGAACCCTTACAATCCCATTTTCCTAATAAAATTATTGAGAGAATAGATACCTGTGTGGATATCATCTATTCCATTAAAAAATCAATCAGAAATGATCCCAGCAATGTGATAGGTGAAGGAATGGTAATTAAACCTGGCTACAACTCGGAACTTGACCGTCTAATGGTACTAATTCATGAGGGAGATAGTTGGCTCGGTAATTACATTGAATCACTTAAACAGAGTACGGGTATTGATAATATCAAGATCAATCAGAACAATACTTTGGGATATTTTATTGAGATATCAAAAAAACATATCGACAAGGTACCTGTTGATTTTGAGAGAAAACAGGCTATGGTTAATTTTACGCGATATGTGACACATGATCTAAAACAGTGGGAGGGTGATGTGCTAACCGCACAAGTTCAGATACTAGAAATTGAGAATAAACTGTACCGCAGTATACTAAATGAATTATGCGAGTTCATACCTACTTTGCAGATAACAAGTCAATCTATCGCAATCCTTGATGCATTACAATCCCATGCATATCTTGCTGAAAGAAGAAACTACATAAGACCAGTGATCAGAGATGATAACGCATTTGTTATCACAGGTGGTCGTCATCCGGTTATTGAGGCTATTAATACAGATCAATCCTATACTGGCAATGATATAATTCTAGATTATGAGAAGCAGAGAATATTAATAATTACAGGACCCAATTTTTCAGGTAAGAGTTCCCTGCTCAGAACAACTGCCTTGATTGCGATCATGGCACAGATGGGAAGTTTTGTACCGGCGGATCATGTGGAGATTGGACCCATCGATCGAATATTTACGAGGATAGGAGCCAGTGACAATCTTGTTGCCGGTCAGTCCACCTTCATGCATGAAATGATAGATGCAGCAAATCTGGTTAACAATTCCACAGAGAGATCATTAATAATAGCCGATGAACTCGGCAGAGGAACCTCAACCTATGATGGATTAGCCATAGCATGGTCAATTACAGAGTATCTACACAATCTGAAAAACCCACCAAAAGCACTGATTGCCACTCATTATCATCAATTAGCAGAACTTGAGGAAATGTTACCATACTGCTCAAATTATCATTTCACCATAAAATTTGTTGATGAAGAACCTGTATTTGATCATAAACTGACAAAAGGAGCAACTGATAAATCCTTTGGTGTAGAGGTTGCCAAGCTAGCAGGATTACCAAGAGAGGTATTGGATCGAGCCAAATTAATATTAGAAATATTGGAGAGCAAGGCAGCATCAGTGAATCCAGAGAGCCTGATGAGTAAAAAATTGGTGGATATCATAACCAATAAGGATGGACAATTCTCAATTAATAACTGGTTTGGCGATCAGGAAAAGCAATCCAAAAAACAATATCAAGCACAGGCTAAAAAAACAGTATCAATGAAAAAAGAGAGGAGGGAAGATTCAATGAGCAAGAAGGACAAAATAATAGCTGAAATTGCAGCGGAACTCACTAAAATGGAGATCAATAATATCACACCCATGGATGCTCTGGCAATATTATCCAGATACAAGGAGAGGTTAGAAACTGAGTAATATAACTAAGATACCCAAGCATATCATCTCACAAATTGCTGCCGGTGAGGTTGTAGAACGCCCTGTCAACATAGTTAAGGAACTGGTTGAGAATTCACTCGACGCTGAGGCAGATAAGATAATCATTCAAATTGAAAAAGGAGGCCTGGAAATGGTCCAGGTAAGTGATAATGGTTTTGGAATCACTGAAGGTCAGTTGGAGATGGCATTTGAACTCCATACCACATCCAAACTTGGAGATAAAAATGTATTTGAGGTGGAAACCCTGGGTTTCAGAGGTGAGGCTCTTGGATCAATAGCATCGGTTTCCAGGATTGAGTGCAGATCAAGGTCAAGAAACAGTAACACTGGATTTATGATAGAATTAGAGGGGGGCCAGTTACTATCAAAAGCAAGTGTGGTCATGGATGAGGGAACTTCTACCAAAATATCTGGTATTTTTTTTAATACCCCAGCCAGGAGAAAATTTTTGAAATCATCAAATACAGAGAGAAGGCATGTGATGAAGCTCATCACTCATTATGCCCTGTTATACCCCCAAATTCACTTTGTATTAAAAGAGAAGGATGCTACTGGAAAAGTAGAAACTAAGATAGAGTCACCAGTGAGACAATCTACATTGGCAGCAATATTCGATGTACTGGGACACACTATCGCATCTGAATTAAGAGAAATCAGAGCGACAGCTGGAAACTGGAAGATTACCGGATTTATCTCTGAATCCAAATTAATAAGAAAGGATAGAAATTTGCAATTTATCAATATAAATGGTAGACCGATTCAGCACACCGAATTACAAGGATTGATTGAGAAGGCATATGGATCACGATTGATGAGATCCTCTCATCCAGTAATAATATTATCAATTGATGGCCCGGTTGATGAGGTGGATTTCAATGTTCATCCCAGAAAGGCTGAAGTTAGATTTAAAACAGATGACCCTATATTTGATGAAATTTTCAAGATAGTTGATAAAACATTGTCTGATGTTGATGAATTACCTCAATTACTTCCACGAAAGATAGAGCATGTTGGTAAAAAATATACTTCACCCAAATCTGGAATTCCAATCAAGCCAAAGAAACCAAAGAAAACTCTGATTCAAACCACTTTCGACATGAAAAGTGACACTGCTGAGATCTCCACCAAACAAGTCGAGAAGAAAGATGAAGAAGTTACTGAGAGCAAGGATGAAATATTCCGAACTCTACTTCAATCAGATTCTAGTATCATCGTTGATGGTAATAAAAAAGTTCTCGGTCACATCATGCGAAAATTTGGATTGATTGATGCTGGCAATGAACTGTGGTTGGTTGATATCCATGCCGCTGATGAAAGGGTGAAATTTGAGATATATGAAGAGAGAAGATCTCGTAAAATCCTTTCCCAGCAGATGTTAACGCCCATCGAGATCCATCTTGCCCCTGTGGAGAGACAGATCATTGTTGATAATATTGATGAGATCAAAAAATTTGGAATGATCATCTCTGAGGGGTCATCAAAGAGTGTGCTGGTACATGCATTTCCAGTACTCTATGACAGGGAGATAAATAACAAGACCATCACAGAATTGCTCACTCAGATCAGTAATTCAATCAGTGAAGAGCAAACAGAATTCCAGATCAAAACTGCGTTTAATGAATTGGAATACAAAATTGTTGCCAACCTTTCATGTCATGGTTCTATAAGATCAGGATACCACGTATCAAATCAGAAGATAGGAGAAGTTGTTTCTAATTTGTTAAAGTGCAAAGACATGCATACCTGTGCTCATGGTAGACCAACAATATTAAGAATTGGTAATAATGATTTGGAAAGTTGGTTCAAACGTTAATTAAAATCATCTTCAGTTAAACCTAATTGCTTAAGCAATAAATCTATGAAATTAAATTCCTTGATAGCATTCAGATTCGATATAGATATTTGATATGTTACCGGTTCCTCAGTGATATACTCATGCTTGAGATAATATTTCATCACCTCATCAAGTGCAACATTATATTCCTCAAAACTAGTATGTGCAGAAATTAAGACTCCCTCAAGGTTTTTACTGAGGTAGAAGTGGGGTGCAAGCACCTTTCTGACCAGGTGAGCTGCCTCTTGTCTTTCTTTCATGGTTGTCTTGGGATTGAATTTACGATATGTAAATACCAGAAGTTTAAGTCCCAATTTTTCAAGATCTGGAACAATTTTCGGGAAACAGACCTCATTTCTGATAAATTTCTTCTTAGCATTGGCCACCGTATTTCTGGATACCTCAACCTTCTCGCTGATGAATGTGTCACTCTCCTCGGGATATTTGACCAACCCATAAAGAACCTTTTTCTCAGCTTTGGTCAGCTTTACAGGCTTAACCTTTCCAGTGGGTATGGTTAGTTTATCCTCATACTCTTCTGGTTCCAAATCACAAAATCGTGCAATTAGAGGTTCATAATCCATGAAACTACGAATTCTTGAGATCTCAAATGGAAAAGCAACTGTGCTGACACCCTCACGGGTGAGGAAGCGATTATCAGAATATATCTTCAGAAATTCTTCTTGGTTTTTTGAAAATTCGGTTAAATTCTGTGAAATGGACAGATTAAATGCCTTATTTGATTCGGATATGACTCTGAAATCCTCTTGAAATTCTTTGATCGTTTCACCAGCTACTCTCATCCGTTCATCAAAAGAGGTGAAGCGATTAAGATTCATATGCATGACCATCATCAATTCAAAACCAAGCTTTGGAAAATTAGGTACAAAATACTTTCTGTAATATCCCCTTTCCCTTAATCTAGCCTTGATACTAGAAAATGTACTCTTTTTCATAGAAATTTTTGAATGAATACGCTGATCGCTGTATTCGGGGTACCGAACAAGTGCATGAAGTACACGTTTTTCATTCTCAGAGAGACCAGATAAAAGATCAATACTTTCCATTTCAAATGATTGAGTTATGGTGAGTAGAAAAGTATATTGTTGCTATATATTTTTGATTAAAAAAAAAAATTAAATAATGAAATATTTATTTATGTGTATTTAACTATTTTGTTGAAATAATTCATCAGATATTCATGATTTTTATATTTCCTCGAAAAAGAGATTAATAATAATTAAAATAGTGATCAGAATTGTGTAGTAATTTGGATTTTTGAAGCAAGAACTTACTGATTTAGGGAATTTTTTATATGAATTATTTCTGATTATTTTTCAATTCTTTGAGCATTTTTGATAATCCACTCATCAATCTTTCTTCTGAGGTGGCACAATTTATACGGAGATGATTCTTACCCGTGGGCCCAAATACTGAACCTGGGATTATCTGGACACCCTCTGATTTAAGCAGATCCTCGCAGAATTTTACATCATCAATGCCTATATTTGGATAGATGAAGAAGCAACCATTGGGGATCACACATTCAACATTGTTATCATTCAGATATTGTGCAGCTTTTTTGGTAACTCTCTCGCAATGATCTCTGAATTCATCTACCCATTTTTTACTCGTTTGACTTGTCAGTGCAAAATTGGTTACCAGAGAGGCAATGGGCGAGGGTGATATTAACTGGCTCTCAACGATATGTTTTACCTCTTCTGATACCTTATCTCCAAGATACATGAACCCGGATCTGAAACCAGCGAGGCCGTATGCCTTTGAGAATCCATAGAGGGCTATTGTCCTTTCTGCCAATCCATCTATAGAAGCGGTTGTGATATGCTTTTTGTCATAAAAAACCAGTGGTTCATATAGTTCATCACTGAAAACCACAAGATCCAGTTCAATTGCCAGATCTCTGATAATCTCAAGTTCCTCTCGTTTATAGATATAGCCTATGGGATTACATGGATTATTGATGGCTATCATCTTGGTATCGGAAGTCACTTTTTCTCTGAGCATATCGATATCTAGACCATCTGGATGGATATCAACCCAGTCAATAATATTGTTATTATCTGTGGCATGTCTGTGAATTGGCTCGTATAGAGGACCTAGCATAATTATCTTTCCCTCTCTCCTGGATGCCCATTTCATGGCTGCGTATATTCCCAGCATAGTGCCAGGAATTATTTGTAGATTGTTTGATTTGGCTTCTATCCCTCTTACTTTGAAGTAATCCTGTAAGATCTTGATTGTATCAGGTTGACCACCCTGATGCTGATAAAAATTGTGACCCTCATGAATATTTGATCGGATATATTCAATAATCCCATCAGGACCCTTGAAATCAACATCAGCCACTCCCAGACTTATTCCATGAGGGGGTATGTTTTCATGCCATTTAACAGGACAGGTCTCAATCAATTCTTTAACAGATAATAATTCAAGCACAAATGCCTGTAATTATTGTAATTTAATTATCTTCTTCAATAAATTTGATCAATATCCAAATTACACGTGGGCATGGTATGCAATAAATCGAGTGATTTCCTCATCAGTCAGTAATCTACCCAATTCTTTTGCATGACGTAATAAATCCAGCAATACCTCATCTGACACGGTTAAACCCATCGTTTCCAGCTTGTATCTCACATTGGAAATGCCGGATAGAGGCCCAATATCGATAATTTGATCCTTACCAAACTGACTAGCCGGCACCGAGGAGTAAATTGTATCTGTAAATTTCCTTCCATATTGCTTTGCTTTGATGATAGCAGCTGCATGAACACCTGTAGCAGTCCTAAATGCATCCCTGCCAATTACTGGATAATTCACCGGGATTGGTATCTTCACCATTTTTGAAACCATTTCTGTGTATTCTGGCAGAGCACACAGATCATTGTCAATTACACCATAGAGTTTCAGATTGACCAGTAACTGATCCATGGGAACATTTCCACATCGTTCACCTATACCAAGTGCTGAACCATGAATTCTGTTCGCACCTGCCTCGATGGCTGCAAATGCATTGGCAAGACTCAATCCCCTGTCTCGATGACCATGCCAATCGATTCTGATATCTTTGAATCCATGGTCACTCAGTATTGTCTTCATATAGGTCACAAGACTATATGCTCCCTCAGGAGTGGCATGTCCCACAGTATCTGATAGGCAGATGGCCTTTGCACCAAGTTCAACTGCACGGAGATATAATTTTGAAAGGTCATCAGGTCTTGCCCTGGTAGTATCCTCAGTTACAAACATAACCGGGACATCATTCTCAATGCAGAGATTGACCGCATTCTCTGTTAATTTCAGTAGATGATCCATATCCCAATTCTCAACAAATTGACGGATTGGAGATGAACCGATAAATGCTGCCACCTCTATGGGAATATCCACTTTGTGTGAGATATCAATAACAGGTTGGATATCAGCCTCCAAAGTTCTTGCTGCACAGTTGGGAAAGATTTTCAATTTTTCATCCTTGATCATCTGGGCACTTTTCAAAACATCATTATACATTTTTTTGGAGGTCCGTGGATAGCCAATATCCGCGGCATTAATCCCTAGTTTCTCCATCAAACGGATTAATTTTAATTTACTTTCTGTGGGAGGATCCACAGTTGATGGGGACTGAAGTCCATCTCTTAATGATTCATCATCCAATGAAATCGACTTGGGTAAATTACGTTTGCCATCATGGGTATTCCAATCATAAATTTCCACATCATCGGGAGGAGCCATTAAAGCAGGTTAATTTTTGATTTTTTATATATTTTGTTAGTCCAAGGCTAATTTTGTGAGTTGTAACTAATAATTAATGAATTAAGCTAATAATTTTGGCGATATTTTCATGTTTCGGTAGTTCAGAATCTATCACTATGATGTTCTCACTGTCTATAATCGGATCGTGTGTCTCCTTTAATTTCAGATACTCAGCAATCCTAGCATCAGATAATGAGCCATCTCTTGTTCTCTTGGCAATTCTCTTGATGACTGTATCCTCACTACAAGTCACCCAGAAATGATTTGCGGCGATATCATTATCCTCCAGAAAAGACAGGAGTTGCGAGCGTCGATTTAGAGTATCAAAGGTGGCATCAATTATAAAATATTTCACATTATCCCTGGCCAGTTCAATGAAGGTCAGTATAGCATTGTAGACCACATCCCGTAATTCATCAGAATACAATTCAGGAACCCTGTTCTGATCATAATAATGCTGGAATAATTTGTGCCTGATCCAGTCTGTGGATAGATATACACTGTCCAGGCGATTATGAACTATGCTTGCCAGTGAACTCTTCCCCACAGCAGGTAATCCCATAAATGTTAGAACTTTCATTGTTCATCTAAAAAGTAGGAATGAGCCAATTTAAAGTATTCTTCAGATTCTCGAATCATATCCATCTTTGATCCCTCATCTGCTGATTGCGAATTAAATATCCAGACCTTGGCCCGTACATATGCCCTGTATGACTTGTAGAATTTGATAAGCTTGTATAATTCCTTATCACCGGATAATTCCACATATTTATCAACGAAATAATCAGATAATTCTATTAAATTGTATTTATCAATCTCCATGGCAAGAAAAGCGACCTCCTCTGTTACGTCTCCCTGTCTGAGATGGGGGTTAAATTCAATACAATCAAAAATAATTAATTCCTCATCGACCAAAAATATGTTTCTTGGTTGAATATCACCATGATTATCGGTGATACGATCATGCTTAATTCTATCCTCAAACAATCCAAGATTCACAGACATGAATTCCTGTACCTTATCAATATAGGGTTTGTTCAATTCTTTGAAATTAGATACTGTTCTGAAATTCTCTTCGATTTTGTGTCTGACTATATCCATGGAACCTGCATCAGGCACTTTATCGGTCTTGTCGTGAAAATCAGCCAATTGTTTGGCCAGATCGAGCATATGTGATTTGGTGAGTGCATTACCAGCGTCAAGGTAGTTATTGAGTAGACAATCTTGTGGATATTCCTTCATCTTCACTGCAAATTCAAACTGATTATCCAACTCATCAGATATCCCATCATCAGTGAGTGCAACGACACCAATATAAAATCCTGGGGTTGTTAATCTTAGATTCAACTCCACCTCTTTGTGACAGAAATATTGACGTTTGGTTATAGATGAATAATCGAGAATCTCTCCGAATACTAAATCTTTTTTAATCTTGTAAACAAATTTTCCAGTCAGAAAAACAAGTGAGACATGTGTCTCCTCTAATATTATGGGATCATTTACGGGATGATCATAATTTGATGGATTGAGCATGTAAGATTTGATGGTTTCTTTCACAATTTTTTTTTTCTTCTTCTCACCTAAGGATATGCTTATCTGAATCATCAGAATTTGCCTTACTCTATTGCATCAAATATGTAAAATACGATGAACATGTTTAATTAATTATGAAAATGAAAGTTTTTTAAACTTAACATCTTTTGGAAAATTAAGATATTTAATTCCATTTTTGATACATTGAATGTATATTTCTTGGCCTATATTGCAATATCCTATATTAATTAAGGGCTCATAATAGTTTGGAATTCTATGATATCTGTGTAAAGCAAGAGTACAACGAGTAAGATTCGCAGATTTTAAGCTTAACCAAGTTCCATGAATGTCTGCACTCGTTGGATCATAAATTAATCTATAATATTTTTGAAAGTTAGTTTTTTTGGCCATTTCTCTTGCACCAATTGAAGTCCAAAATGAAAGATTGATGTCAATCAGCTCTGGAGTAAAACCACCACCTAAGTTATTAGCGATTTGTTCAACATCTTGATTATTCAAAGATTTCTCTCCTGGATAGGTATCTTGGATATGTAACATTAATAGTTTTTCTTTCCCTTCTCCATATTCAATAAACTCTTCATATTCCGATTCAGTCCCATATCTAATTAGGTATGAAAAAGTGATTGCTGTATCAATAAGGCAACGTAAAATGATACCTCCAAGGTCTTTGGTCCATAAATTTGGATATTCCAACAAAATTACATAGAGTCTAGTGATTCTTGAAAATAAGCCTAAATTCACTTCATCTTTTACAAAATCATAGATATCAAATTCAAAATCCTTGATAAGGGTATCAAGAAAACTTTTTGCAACTTTAACATTATTCTCGACCTTTGAAATTATCTTGTTAATTTGATGTTGA
>DAOUUM010000573.1 GCA_030668165.1 Candidatus Heimdallarchaeota archaeon | reverse complement strand
GAGTTCACTGAGATTGATGATGAGCTTCACTGGCAGGTGGATCATGCGGGAAACAAAGAGAGAAAATTTGAGCTGAGATACCGTGAACCTGTATGTGCAGGATATCTTGGTTCTGATAGATACCTGTGGATAGGTGAGGACTGGTCCAAGGTGAGAAAACTTGATATGAAAGTTGAGGAATTAAAACAATGGAATATCAGGAAAATCCAGCTGACCCCCTGCAATATAGAGGAAATACCCGATGCAAAGCCTGAGACACCGGATACTGAAACACTAGATATAACCGATGTGGGTGTGAGTTTAAGATATGAAGGTTGTATAGAGATGACCATCTATCCCACTTCAAAGAATGTGGAATCTAGCTTTACTGAGGATGTGTACGATACATTTGATAATATTGAGGCACTCATGATGACAATGAGACGGTTATGGGGTACTGTATCCCAACCACTTGAATTCCAGGGGCATTACTGCAGAGTAGTGTACCCCAATAATATCGACTGGGGAATATTTGTTGCCCTGAGACAGTACCTAGGCAGGGTGGATGTACCACTGACAATGGATGATTTTGAGTATGTGTTTGAGATGGAGATCGTTCATGTGAATTGCAGACTGACCCATGATCATGAGCTATGCAGAGAGGGGCATCCCCACTGCTGGCAATGGAAGAGTGATGATGAGGATCTGGACTACTACCTTGAGGATTATACTCATCCACAGGGTATCAAGCAAGTGTATGATGACAATATCATTGTGATGGAGGATCTTGACAAGATGTATTCACTGCGTTATGAATTCAATGAGGATAAGAATCTATACCTGGAGAATCCAGTGATCAAATCAATATACAGCAGACATACATTAACCAAGTATAATCTGCTTGCATACAAGGAACATGAGAAAAAGGAGACCTGGACGATAACTGGATTATCATATAGTCGTGAATTTTATTCGATTGATATGTTCGTTGAAAATGACCTCACAGGAGAAACAGACACAAAGAATAGAAGTTCTGTTACCCATGATGGAAATAAGGATGGATATACAATGGTCAATGATTTTCTGCAAAATATCAGGGAATATGAGGATTTTGAGAATTATCATCTACCAAGTAAAGTTTTAGCTGAGTTCCTTAAGGATTACAATACATACAAGATAGAAGCTGAGGAGGATACGGGTTATTATGAAGAAGAGGATGGGGAAGATGATGATGATGAAGAAAAAGAAAATTTGGATGTTGTAATTAGCAATTTAGAACTGGATGTATCTGATGGATATTACAGATTACGACTGAAATTTAATAATAAATGGCTATATTATCCCGAATTCGGGGCACATAGTAATCCAAATGCCATAAAAACTATGCTTGATTATGAAGTTGAGAAATTCAAAAGAAAAAATACCTCTGATAAGATTGTATTAGAAGAAATTTTGGACGAGTATTTTGATCAACCAGAGGATTACAATTATATTATAATT
>DAOUUM010000234.1 GCA_030668165.1 Candidatus Heimdallarchaeota archaeon | reverse complement strand
GTTTCTGCCTCAGGATCAAGGTTCTCATCGGATTTGGATACATTTCTCACCAATACCAGACCTGGTCGGTGTTTTTCCAAGATTAATTTGACTGCTGAGGTGATAACTCCCACAGATACCTCACATGAAAGACTCATGTCCTCATCTTCAAATGTATAGTTACCAAGTTTATCCTCATACTTATCTGAGATCATACTTTTGACTTCGGTAAAATTAATACTACTCTCCTCCTCTCCCTCAGGAAGTTCTGCTTTGGCAATGGTCTCAATGGTATTATCTTCAATTATACCACAGATTCGAATATTATTTATCCAAGGTTTAAGCGAGAGACTCTGTTTGAGTATAATCTCTTTTGAATCTTCTTTTTGCCTGTAATTAACTAGACCAAGAATTAAATTGTTGAATTCTTGCATCTCTGATGGAACTAGTAGAAAATTAGCCTCTATCTCTGCTTCTTTCAGTAATTTTCTAAGGTAAAATCCAAAGTTACCAATCTCCTCCCTTGAGACAAGTAATGGAGATCCTGAGATCACTATCGAAAATTTTTCCTTGATTAGTGTATTGAGTAAGAGTCGACTTAGTTTGTCTTCCTCTACTACGTCTTCATCCATGTAGGTGAGGATTTTATCTATTTTTGGGCTGATAAGAGGTTCGATTTCAAAGGCGACCTCAACTTCTACGTAGTGTTGTGCGACATAATCCGCCATTTCCTTTTCTTTTCCTCTGATATCGTCTGAAGTCTTACTAATCTTCATATAGAAATCATCAGCTGTGTAAATTTTGATAGGGAGACTTAACGCCTTAGCAAGTGTGGTAGCTAATAAAAGTGCGTTTTCGCCCTGTTTAGTGGCATCGAATATACCTCCAAGCTTGGATACTTTCTTTCCTTTTTCTATTACTATTTTAGGTTTAGTTGATTGAAGGAAAATTTCTTCTATTTTATCAAGTTTCGATTCATCCATGATATATCACAGCCCTATAAAATTAATTTTGAACTAGCCAAGAATTGCAAATATCATTATAAGAATTAGGTTGATGAGTAATGATTAAAACCAAGTAATCTGCAGAAATTTGAAAAATGCTAATCATATAGAATGAGAACAGGATATCCCTCACCCAATGCGATCCTGGCAATTGATTCAGCATTTGAATGCAGGTGTTCATCAAGTGTCGATACACTTCTTACCAGGACAAAGGAGGGGTTATTTTTCTCTAACTGATCTTTTACTATTGATGTCAAATTACCGATCTCAATGTTGTAGTTAAAATTTAATTCAAATTTGGGACTAATATCTACTTCCTCAAAATTTTCGATGAATTTATCCTTAATTCTGCCTGACACCTCGATAATCTTGGCTTCAAGATCTGCCTCTTCCTCATCTATTTCAGATCTTGCAATCATTTCTAAGGTGTTTTCCTCAATGAGTCCAACTATCGTGATATTTTGTGATTGTTTACGTATAGATAGTCCCCTTCTGATAATGGTTGAGATTGTCCCTTCTTTTTGTTTATATGAGACAAAACCAAGCATCGAGTCTCCTCTCTTGGTCAATTGATCAGGTACAAGGAAGAAATTGGAATGAATCTTCGGATTTTTTAGTAAGATGGATAAATAGTAACCAAGTGTCCCAGTATCCTCTCTAGCCCTCATTAATGGTGATCCAGCAACTAGAAGACTAAAATTATTCTCAATTAATTTTTCAGTAATTAAACCACTGAGCTTATCCTTCTCCTCAAATTCAGAATTCATCATCGCAAATACTTTTTTGATTTTCCCACCCATCAAAACCTTGATTTCGACTTCAAGTTCTTCCTCAGATGCAAACTGATCAATATAATTTCGGGAATCAACTTCCTTGTTATTAATCTCATCTATGGTCTTCTTAAAGTCATAATAATAATCGTTAGTCGTGAAAGTTTTAAGTGGCAGATGTAAATTCTTGGCAAATTCTGTGGCTATATTCAGCCCATTCTCACCCTGTGGTGTTGCATCATAAATACAACCGAGTTTTGTAATGGGATCAATATCCTCAATTATGGTTCTAGGTTTTGAAGCGTTTTGAAACATCTTATCTACGGTTTCGATTCGAGATTCTGTTGGCATAGTCGGTTCCCAACCTTTGTATTACCAAACTAAAAGGTAATTCCTACTTATAATATTAAATTATAAAAATTATTGCTTTGAAAGGGAATGGAATAACTACAAAAAATGTATAATTAATAGAATATATGTAGAAAACAGTTGTCTAGTACAATATTTAAAAATTTCTAGCTATTGTATTATTATCAAGAATTAACCTCCGCCGTTTCCAATTACATAAAATTTTGACAATTCACTAATAATTGGGGTCAATACATATTATAGATGATATGGTAAATGAAATATTGAATAACTTAAAAATCGCTCACATTAACCTTAATGATAATAAATTGAGTTTCCTTGAATATCCAGCGCAGATTGCCAGAGACTATATCGGTGGTCGAGGTTTGGGTCTCTATACATTTGCAAAAGAGATTGGTATGGATGTGGAACCATTAGCAGAGGACAATGGATTAGTTTTCTCAATTGGTCCACTTGTAGGTACAAGATTTCCCACCGCGGTCAGAACTTCTCTAGTTTCTATTTCTCCATTGACTAACACAATATCAAGTAGTAATATGGGGGGCAGATTGGGACCTTCAATTAGACGTGCTGGTATTGATGCTTTGTTGATTACTGGAAAACTAGAAGAACTTAGTTATCTAATTTTCAATGGTTCTGATTTCTCAATTCATCCTGCAGATAATCTTGCGAGGAAAACAGTACAGGAAACAGAAACTGAACTTGCAAAGATTCACAGCGGAGCAATCATGACAATTGGTCCAGCTGGTGAGAAACTGGTCAAATATGCAAGTATAACACATAATATGGAGAATGAATTTGGACGAGGAGGTATGGGTGCAATAATGGGATCCAAGAATCTCAAAGCAATAATCATTGATGGTGATAAATCCAACAAATACCAGGTTAAGGATACTGAGGGTGTTAAAACATATGAGAAGGAACTAATTAAACTTACCAAAAATCACCAGCTATATGAGAAATACAACAATCATGGAACCAAATTCTACACAAGAATCTATCATGAGGGCAAGGGATTGGGCGTGGATAATTACACCAGAAATCAGGACAGTAGGATGGAATCCCTTTTCGAGGATAATTTTACTGATTTTCAAAGCAAACATACTGCATGTTCTGGATGTGTGGTCGCTTGTCGTCATCATTACAAGATCAAAGATGAGATAATCAGAACACCTGAATTTGAATCTATTCTGTTACTTGGTCCTAATCTGGGAATCTATGATCCGCTGGTAATTCTTCCACTAACTGAGTATGTAACCGGTCTTGGAATGGATGCAATCAGTACCGGACATATATTGGCAATTTACAAAACAATATTGCTCAAAGAAAATGAGAACATATCAGACAGCGAATTAGTTGATAAATACTATCAGCTACTTGATGAAATCTCTCAAAGGTCATCCAAACTGGGAGATGAGCTTGCTGAGGGTTCGACAAACTATATTAAAAATAATGATCTTGATCATGTGGTTGCTCAGGTGAAGGGAATGGAATTCTCTGCATATGCACCCAGGAAATTATTTGGACAGGGTCTGGGATATGGGATCTCATCAAGAGGTGCATGCCACATCAGAGGTGGAGTATCAATCGGTGTTGAGATGTTAAAAGAACCTGTGAGTGTCAACCCAAAGACATGGTCTGGCAAGGGGAGATTAGTAGGACTGACCACAGTGATTATCTCGCTAATTGATTCTATTGGCACTTGTATTCATGACTTTTATGCATATATAGATCTGCACCTGGCTATCAAATACCTACCCAAAGCGATCAAGCAACCATTTATTTCATACACCCCATCACTCTTCTTACCAATGATGAATTGTGCACCCATGGTGAAGGCCATTAAATTAATCAATGGTGTAAAATATGAGAAACGAGATCTATTTGATGTGGGTCGACGGATTCTCACCTTAGAGAGAATGGTAAATAATCATAGAGGGTTTAAATCAAACGATGATTATCTTCCAGATAAATTCTACACTGAGGATACACCTGAGAATAAGGCCATAAAAAAGAAAATATATAGTAGAGAATTGTTATTATATTACAAATCAATGGGCTGGGATGATGAAGGAGTACCTAGCAAAGAAACAATTGAGGAACTCAGTTTGGATAAATTACTAGAACTTAACTAATATGTATGAAAATAGTATAGAAAAAAATTAAAAATTAATTCTTATGAAAAATTACCAGTATTTTGAAATAAGGTTGCTTATTTCGGATTCATACTGTTAACTTCACCCATTCGGATCCAGTTATCATCCACTTTCTGGTATAGAGTTATCCATGTCCAGATATCATCTATCTGATGTGTTAAACCTTCCATCTCTCGCTCTGCTCCGATCTTAACCTGGGAGACAACCCAGCCTAGGGTGCCGTCATCTGACAGCTTCACAATAGGATCCATTAGGTTCTTATATTCATTAAAATTAGTATTTCCCAAATAATTGGTAAATATTTGTGTGATTTTACCTTTTGAAGGTTTTATTAACTTTCCCCGTGAAATCGAAAAGTAGTCATTGGCAATATCTTTGGTAAAAAATCCTACATCCTTGTTTAGATATGCCTCTTCTACCTGCGTGTGAAGATCTAGTAACTCCTGTTCATATTTACTATGATTCATATTTATCGATCTAATTTCATCAATATAAATCATCGGTACCAATTTATCCTACTTGCTTATAATGTATAGCATTATTATTCAAAATATTACAGATTAATCAATTCATGATGTAGAATGCGTAGTAATTCAATTTTTTCACTCAAATGTCCTTTTTATCTTATTGTGGTTTCATACTAGAGACTTCACCCATTCGTATCCAGATATCATTCTCACGTTTGCATAAGGTTATCCAAGTCCATACATTATTTATCTACTTGATATCATGATTAATTTTGTATATACATACATTTTAGATGATCTTCAACTCTCATCTCAACATTAATATTTACCTGTACTATTGTTCAACCTATTTCTATTATCACTCAAGAATTTAATTAATGGGCCTGTGTAATAGTTTGTCAAAAACTGATTTTGGGAATATTTTCTGATTCAGTAGTTTAAATACTGAACTGATCTAGTGTTTATGTTATCCAACCTCATGGGTTGATAATAAAGGACTAGGACAGTAGCTACCTGTCACCCTAGGATTTAATCATAGGGTACGGAAAAGCATAACTACAGGCCGAATGCTCGTAAGAGAAGTCCTGTTCGTAATGAACATACTGGTGTAAGACTCATGTGGAAAACCCTCTTGGAAATGCCACAGAGCAATGACCCACCGGTGAAGCGTGGATTACCTGTCTTCGTTGAAAGT
>DAOUUM010000551.1 GCA_030668165.1 Candidatus Heimdallarchaeota archaeon | reverse complement strand
GTGATAGCTGGGTTGAGATAGAGAGCAGTACTCCCAGTGCTCGTTACTGGCATATGGCTGCATATGACTCAGAACTACATGAGATGATTGTTTTTGGGGGAAAGGATTATGATGATGGGACCTGGAAATATGATTATTCGAATAATACTTGGGAGGAACTAGAATCAAAAGGACCATCAGCACGAGCTAATGGGGCCATGGTATTTGATGGTAGTAATTATGTTCTCTACGGGGGTTATGCAGGAGAGGACTTTTTTGATGATTTGTGGATACTTGAGGATTATGTCTGGGTAGCCCAGAGCTCAGAGGAGGCTCCGATTAGTTTTGAATTTATTATCATTGGATTTGTAGTGCTTGTATATCTCCAAAAGTCCAAAAGGGACTAGAAATCCATCACCTATAATTTGATAATTGGTCTTAATTTCACTCTACACGTTTAGTATCCGATTGATTTTTTTCAAGGATTGGGATAAATACAATGATAATCATTGCCAAGAGAACAAAAACAACTCCAATAATCACCACAGAAGAGTATACCCTTTTCAAAATCGCAATATCAATTGTGAAGGGAACCAGTGCCTGCAAGAGAAGAAGCACTGATGCAGAATTGGCAGAGATACGTTTCAGAGCAACAAAATATGCAAAAAATGCCATTATTGTCGAAAATATCACAAGCATAGAGATCCATAGCCACCCAATACTCTCACTGGGTAGCTGGGGAGTCTCAAATAATATCATCATGATGAAACTGACCACTGATATAATAACCAAGATGATATAAAATAGGGCAGTGGTATCGGTTTTGGGGTTCTCAATTGTTACCTGTCTTGATGTTGTCACAATATAGAACGCATAGGAGAGGGCTGCAAGTATTAACAAAACAATTCCCAGTAGGGAACCTGATTCAAAATCCATCAAATTTGATATATCACCCTCAGATGCAATAACTGTAACTCCGATAAATCCAAGTACAATTGCAAGTACATGATAGCGATTGATCCGATCATCCAGTATCAGAGGGGAGAGAAATGGTACAAATATCAGGAAAATAAGACTAAGGAGTGCGGCTAAACCAGCTGGAACCCCCTCTCTCTGGCCTAGATACTGGAACAATAGGCCTGCTGATTCTGATATGCCAATAAACCATACCCATTTTGATCTGAGTAGAGCTTTGATCTCATTAAATTTTATTTTTAGAATAAAAGGAGTGAGAATCAGACTTGCTATGGAGAATCTGAGAAATAAAAATGAAAATGGGGAGACGTATTCCAGTCCAAATTCAATAAGTGAAGTGGACAATCCCCAGCCCAGAATAGCAAGAGCCATGAATGAATAGTAATACCCCATATTCCTCATGATTTAATTTATCATTATTTGATCTAAATACCTTACTATCTGGATGTACTTCAATCGAAATTATAAGCTGCTTCTATTATTTTTTTGGCATCACAGATTTCACAAACGATAATTTGAGAATTAATAAGAAAATATTATAATTATCAGAGAATAATGATTTATTGATCTAATGGAAAATGGCATGCCACAAAATGATTTGGTTTCAGTTCGATTAGATCTGGCTCTTTCTCACTACATATTTCCTGGGCATAAGAGCATCGGGGATTAAATCTGCATCCAGGGGGAGGATTGACAGCATCTGCTACCTCTCCTTTGGGTAGCTCATATTTCTCCGGATCTAGCTGTGTTGATGGTATTGCCTCAATTAATGCTTTCGAATAGGGATGTAATGACTGTTTAAATAATTCATTTACATGGCCAACCTCGATTAATTTTCCGACATACATCACACCCACACGATCTCCGAAATGCCTTGCAGTTGCCTGATCATGAGTAATAAAGAGTATTGAGATGTTTTGCTGAACCTGTAATTCTCTTAACTGATCAAGAATACCTGCTCTCAGGCTTACATCAAGCATGGAAGTTGGTTCATCAAGAATTAGCAATTCAGGTTCCAGAATAATAGCTCTTGCTATAGCTGCTC
>DAOUUM010000242.1 GCA_030668165.1 Candidatus Heimdallarchaeota archaeon | reverse complement strand
ATGCTAATTCAAGTCTTAGATTCATAGTTCAAAACAAGTCTTTATAGATGGGGGGATTTTCATATTTTTATGGATGAAATACCAAAAGCTCAGATTATAAAAATGAAATCTCTACTTGATCTGTTGAGATTAGTCGTTTCCCGTATGGGTAGGCAAAGTGTGGGTTACATATACTGTGTGAAGAAAGGTGATCAGTTTGTCTACTTCATCTCCCAAGCAGTACCAGGCTGGTACAATTTTGAGGGGATTCCAATTACCATGATTGCACATGCTGACGAGCCAACCGGTCCCTTCATCAAATACACCATGGCTAATGAGAGCGAGGAGGAGAAATGGTCGTTCACCGATTTTGTCACCACCTCTACTACCGTGGTCTATGTTCCAATCATAAAAATGGAAGAGGCACCTGATTTCCTGCTATAATTTCTTAATTGCTGTATTCGAGTTATTATTCGGGATTTAATCGATTAATATAATAAGTAATTAATTCTCGTAGATTTTGTGGAAGAGATTGAGAGATCCAAATTTATTGATGATGATACCAAGACAAGAAAAATTATTGCCATAATGAGTTGGATCACTGTTCTGATCATACCCACCTATGCGGTGGTTGTCACCAATAGTTCCCATGGGCCACTTGATGAGACCACATTTATGTGGCCCTGGATGGTACTGATACATATGGTCCCCAAGGAGGCCTTTGTCTCTGATCAGTTTGTAGTATCCGGTTTTCCATGGACTTTTATCTATTTCCTGCCCTTTTTGTATGTTATCAAGCTAAACTGGGAGTTATTCAATTCAAATGAGGACAGGATGAAGAAGACCGCGTTCTCAGCACTAGCAGCAGTTATCCA
The DNA here is from genome assembly GCA_030668165.1 of Candidatus Heimdallarchaeota archaeon. Classification (GTDB taxonomy): domain Archaea; phylum Asgardarchaeota; class Heimdallarchaeia; order Heimdallarchaeales; family Kariarchaeaceae; genus JAJRQD01. Next base: position 4,410 of record DAOUUM010000242.1, on the reverse strand, counting down.
GATAGGGGTAATTGCCATGACCTTTGAATCACAATCCCCACCCACAACCACTTTTGTCAGGGAAATCAAAACCATATACTACATCCCACAAATCCTGTTACTTGCCATTCATGTGTCATTTACCGTGATCTGGTACTTTGAAGAGATGCAGGCCGCCTTGCAGGTATCAAAGCTCAAGAAAGATAGAGCCAGATCAGAGGCTGAATCGGAAAATAATAAGGAAATAGACGAGAAAACGGAAAAAGCTGAACAAGAGTCTGACGAAGAGAAAGAATTATAGAACAGAATTATAGAGATTATGAATAATCGATTATTTACCAGATACTGTCATCTTATCCACCAGCATCATTGGTGATTGGGATCCGAACTCAACCTTTAATTCCCTGGATAGTGATTCAATTCCCTTAAGAACTGAGAACACATCTGATGCAAGCATGGTATTTTTCAAGGGATACTGGATCTCACCATCCTTGACATAGAACCCCCTGTTTATCTGGGCTGATATATTTGGAGACCCTCTCGATGGACCTATTCCTTCTTCCATGTAGATCCCCTCCTTCAGATCGGCTAACATTGCATCCTTGGAATCTGTCCCTGCATCAATCTGGAATTGACTCAGCGATGGTTTGGGCTTGCTTGCGATACCTCCTCTGCCTGCAGAACCGGTGTTATCCACACCCAATTTGTTTGCAGTGTAAGAATCCGTGACAAAACTCTTGAGAACTCCATTCTCGATGAGTGATATCTTGGTGGTTGGAACTCCCTCTGCATCAAATGCTCTTGCTCCCATACCGTTGTTGACATGTGGATCATCCCATACTTTCAGGCCATCAATACCCACATTCTCCCCTATCTTATCCGAGAAATAACTGGTCTTACTCATCACAGCAAAACCATCCACTCCATTCCCCACGATTGATTCAAGGGTATTGGAGGTGGATCTCTCGTCAAAAAGTACTGGAAGTTCACCAGTGGGCGCTACCTTTGCACCGAGTAATTTAATTGCCTTGTCCGCAGATTTATGGCCCAGCTTGTAATAATCATAACTGTCATCCAGCATCCTGCATACATTGAAATCATAGCCAAACCCAACATTATCAGATGCAACCGGTATCGATACAGAGGAGAAGGCTGAGAAGGTGGTGTATCGCTCATCAGCAACAATTCCAAGAGAATTGGCCACCACAAATTCTGTGAAATTTGATGTGACCCTGCCATGGGTGTTGGCTCTCTCATCTCTGTTCAATGCACCATTAACCATGGTATTGGCAGTCTCTATCATCATGGATGGATCCATCTCCGCAATTTTTATGTCAAATAGATTCTTTACAAGGGTGGGTTTTCTGGTGGATACACCAGGTAAGCTGCTGAAATCACTGTCCTCTGGTGCTAATTTTGCCAGTTTGACCGCGGTTTTGACAATCTCCTCAACGGTATCATCATTAATCATGGTGGCAGATGCAATTCCAAGTTTGTTGTTTATGTATGCCCGGACACCAATACCGGAGGTTGATTGTTGTTGAGCTCCCTGTATGCTGTTATTTTTCAGTTCCACGGCTCGATTGAACCCGTTTTGAATTATAATCTCCATCTGGGTGGATCCCAATTTCTCACCTAGCTCAATACCTTTCTCAACGAAATTATGTAGTGCTCCTAGCTTAGAATTATGAGTGGACGCCATAAATTTTGGATCAAAACTAGTTATAAAATAGTAGCTTCTGTTACTAGGTCTTTTTCTTTATTTTTCGGTGTCTGACCTATATTATCTTTTTATTTCTGATAAGGTCACGATGCTTTCTCTCAGGATCTTCAAAAGCCGCATATAGTCCACCAAGCACAAATAACAGGCCTATGAATATGCCGTATTTCCAGAAGGGCATGATCAAGATACCTATTACCAGTCCTATCCCAGCAGACATCCATCCCTCCTTCTTATTAGATTTTCTGATCACTTTTCTTCTCTTCTCATCTAAAATGGGGTACTGGATCAGGCTTGATCGTCCCACTCTCGTTGTGATCCCAGTATCCACCCTCTTATCATAGTACTTGCTGTTCATAGCTGCTTCTAATTGTTTCTTGGTCAGCTGGCCAATAGCATGACAAACAGAGCATTCCTTGCCAAAATTCCTCACTCCCTTGCCCCATAGAGCGATTGGTCCAATATTCACCTTATTCTGGTACTGAATAATCACCTGATCAGTTCCCTTTTTACAACTGGTACAGGGGGATTTGGTTTTAATATTACTCCAACCACGAGCAACCATTTTTACCATAGATTTGATACCTGTGCCATCAGATATCCCTTAGATAATTTATCTATTGATCTTACCCCATTGATTTGTAAAAAATATAATATGCATAAAATTACAAAATTTACTATATTTTGAATTAGAATAGTACACATCCATATTAAGTCACATATTTTTTTTGCATCATTTAAATAGCTAGTACATTTTAGGAACAAAACAATTTTTAAGTGCATAAGTCCAATAGGATTAGAGAATAGTATACGTAGGTAGCCGTACGCTTATCGCAAACCTACTTTAGAGGTATTATTATGCTGTATTTGGAAGAAAGTATCAATAGATTGGAAGCAGATATAAGGAACATAATCAATAATACTTATTCGAGGTCTAGTAAGCCAGTCTTTCAACACATCAATGGTAGAAGGCTGTTCTTATCTGAGGCCATGGATGAGGGTGTCGATGATGCCCCTATAATTGGTGCACTTTCTATTATTTATGCTGCTGGAGTATTTCTTTCCTTGGATCGTGTGGTCCGCTCAAACAATAAATTCAGAAAACAGAGACGCATAATTTACTATCTCGATTCCCGACCTGGACAGGTTGGATCCAGCCTCCTTCTCGAGCTACTCAAACTGGCCGATGGGGATGTTTTCTCAAAACATAGGTTCATCCAGAAAATAGATGAGAGTTATTTCCAGTCAAATGAAATCAATATATCAAGTGGCGAGATAAATGAAGCACTATCGCGGATGTTCAGAAAAACATTGCCGAATTTCTTTGGTGTTGATGGTAGACAATTCAAAAGGGCTCCATTTGTTCTGAAGATGGAAGAGATTTCAGTAAAGAACCCTCACGTCGCCCCTTCTTATGAAATATACAAGCATGAAATTGATGGCCAGACATATCAATTAGTAAAAAGCTTGAATACCATAACTGTTTAATCGTAATATATCAAATTATGAAGTACTTAACATAATTAGTCAGTTATTTTATTTTTAAATTATCAATTTCTTATTGGGCCTTCTCTACCAGCCCACGTACTATCTGGGCAAGTTTGTTAAATCTGGTCTCCATGGCGTCCAGTCTCTCGTCAAATCCACTCAGCTTCTCAGAGATATCCCCAATCTGTGCCATCAGAGCATCCATGTCCCCACTATCCGCAGAAACAGCTGGACTTGCTGGCTTTGCACCTGGTTTGATCAATTCAATGCCTGAGGGCATATCCACATCAACATTTAGTTTCTTGAGTAATCTCTTGCCCATCAGTTCAAAGGCTTCTGGCACGTTTAATCCCGTAAGTGCAGATGTCTCAAGAAATACAAATATGATTCCCAACTCAGATGCCAGTCTCTGGAAAAATTCAGTTGCGTTCTCATTTGAAACCTGACGGGTTTCCACAAGATCTGCCTTGTTACCCAGGGCAATGTATGTGCCAATTGACCCACCTGAGAACTCATTGGCATCACTGATCCATGTTTTCAGATTATGCATTGTGTTTGGATCCTGCAGATCAAAAATCAGAAATGCTGCTTTTCCACCCTTGTAAAATGCTTTTCTGGCAATCTTGTAGACCTCTTGTCCTGCCAGATCAAATATTTGAAAAGTGATCGTATTTCCATCATAACTAACCTTGTGGGATGCAAAATCCGCACCAACAGTTTTGGCATAGGATCCACTGAAGCCCTTGCCCATGAATTGCTCTCTGATAGATGTTTTACCGACAGCACCGTCTCCCAAAAGGAGGATCTTAAACAAATATTCCTTACTCATTATAAAAACAGGTAAAGAAACTATTTATAAAAAAGATTCTTACATGCTTACCTCAAATATCTCAAATTTTTTCACGAACACTGAATTAGTTCTCGACTTAATTATCAATAATATATTATTAAATCGCAATAAATTATATTTGCCCTAAACTATGAAATTTGGTCTTTATGATATCTGATCTACAGTTTTTATATTAAAAAATCATTCATATATTGACCCCACTACATTCATGTCGAAAATAATATTGTAGGATGGAATCATTCAGGGTTGATTCGAATCAAGGTATCATCATCCTTAATGTATATACATTAATTCAAACGCTGATATTTACTAATTTCAGACGTTCTGGCGAGATGATGTCACCACTACCCAATCGACTTCCTAAAAAATCTTT
>DAOUUM010000261.1 GCA_030668165.1 Candidatus Heimdallarchaeota archaeon | reverse complement strand
GAGAAGTTAGGAAACGGAGAAGCAGGACATAGTAACCGTATGAAAATACAACATACTAGACAAACCAATGAGGAAACTCAAAAGGTGACGGTGACGTCTGGCTAGTGTGGAGACAACGCGTAATAAAGTTAACTTTTATGATCATGGATAACCCGAGCACACGAGCTATTATTTTTTGTATGAGAGTTGGTGATTGAGTGGATGAATGAACAATAAATTTACCACCTTCCTTTGGAATGGCATAACTTGCCTGTGTTTCCAGGTAAAGATGCTCCTGACCACCAATCTCAACAGTATCCTCGATAACAAGATCACATTTGTCCCAAATTGAATCCACATCGCCATTTTCAAAGGTTCTTGGTGGTTGAATCAGTTGATCCTTCTCATATGCCTCACGCGGATCAAAGATGGCAGGTAAATTCTCATAATCTATTTTTACAAGAGATCGGGCATGTATACCAATATCTGGTGAACTTGCCAGTATAAGAGCTATCGGCTGACCAATATAATTGACTTCCTTCTCGGCTAGTAATGGTTCATCGGGAAATATATTTCCTATTTGGTTAACTCCAGGTATATCTCTTGCATAGATTATGGAATGAACTCCATCCAGAGCAATTGCGTCTGAATCATCAATCTTAGTGATGATTCCTTTTGGAATGGATGAGTAAACTACGACGATATGCAGCGTATCTGCGACCAGTGGCATATCATCAATATACACCGATTCACCCCTCACATGCGTGTAAAGATCTATGTTTTTCATGCAATCAACTCCTCAAATTGAATTACTGGAACTAATTCGATGAAATGTGAGAAGAATAAATTCCTCGCCAGTAATCTCTTGTACTCCTTTGATCCTCTGATATCGGATATGGGAGCAATCTCGTCATTAAAAACATCCAGTGCAGATTTGATCAGTGACAAATTAATCTCCTTATTCATCAGATAATTACACGTATTTTTCATAAACTTGGGAATGGGAGCGACTCCCCCCACAGACAGGCCAATATCTGTGATTGTCATATCATTCAACTTGAGATAGATTGCCGAATTCACACTTGCAATATCAAGAATTGTTCTCTTACTAACCTTCTCAAAATTGTACAGGCTATCTTTATCAAATTTATCTTTGCTTATAGATAGGCTATACAGTATCTCACCATCTTTCTTGTCCAGTTTCTTGTAATCAAGATAGAGCTCTTTTAATAAAATCTCTCTTTCCCCATCCTGATTGATCAGTGTGATCAATGGATTGTATGGAAGCAAGTAAATCACCATATCTGCAATTGGTGAAGCATTAACTATGTTTCCACCAAGTGTTGCCTGGTTTCTAATCTGTGTCGATGCGATCAATCGCATGTACTGAGCCAGTTTAGGCATATTCTCACTAATAATATCTGAATTTATCAAATCACTAAAACTGGTACCAAGGCCAATCTCAATACTGTCTGGTTTATCATTAATGAATGATAGATTCTGGGATCTGATGAACAGGGGATCCATATTTGCCAGTTTTTCTGGAATCTGCACATTCAAATCCGTTCCTCCTGCCACAATTATCGGATTAACTGTTTCAACAGGTAAAAGTTTGAAGTAATTTTTGATATCGGATCTATCCACAGGCTCACTGTTAATTGATTTTAACTTATCCAATCCTGTTTCAATATCAGAAGAGATAATTTTATTGCTAATCAGAAAAGAAATTCTATCCTCGCCCAGTTTGCTTTGATTGATCTGCAGTTCCAATAACTTACTGACCAATCCCTCAGTTGCACGTATTATAGAAGCATAACCAGTACAACGGCATATGTTTCCATCCAAGGAGGTTAGTGCGCTATCAAGATCTATTTTCTCCACCGTAAGTAAATATCCAGCAAGACTCATAATGAATCCAGGAGTACAGTATCCACATTGACTTGCATTATTATCTCCAAATTTTTCCTGAATCAGATTGAGTTCATTCTCCAGATTGATGCCCTCAATTGTGATCACATGTTGTTTATCGATATTTTGAATGGAGGTGATACAGGAGGTTATGGTCCTATATTTGATTATATTATTCTCATACTCTCCCACAATAACAGTACATGCACCACAATCTCCCTCCTTGCAAACAATTTTTGTACCAGGTAAATTCTGGTCATACCTCAAAAAATCGGCTAGTAATTTGGTTGGAAATGTTTCAACATTCATTTCCTCTGCATTCAAGATGAATTTTTGCTGAGTCATTGACTAAGCGAGAATGAAAATCCAGATTATTAATTATTAAGGTAATCAAATAATGCATTATCCAATTCTAAATTATTTTAGATCAAGTTCAATTCTAGATGTGATTTTTCTTTTCTAGTGGCACTCTCCACTGTAATATTTCCTAAAATATTTATCAATACAATTTATTGATCGTTTGTGTCTAACGATAAGTCAACATTGCTGGATGGATCAAGAGTATATTTGTCTGGCCCCATGGATTTTATAGGTAGCCGAGTTATCGAGAAGTATCTTGGCTGGAGGAGTATAATCACACCGATATTCAAAGCCTTGAATGTGTTTGTCATGGATCCATGGAACAAACCTGTTATCAAGGGATTGGATCCAAATAATGAATATGGAAAAGAGGGGGTTCACAGGGACAAATCCCGTTATGAGAAGGATTTCTGGACCAATCCTGAGACCAGAGCACTGTATGAGACAGAATTCTGGGAGACAGTCCATATTGATCTGCGTATGACTGATATCAGCGATTTTATGGTTGCATTTGTTCCCACCAATATTTACAGTGTGGGTACTGTGCATGAGATTATCACTGCCAAAAACCAGAAGAAACCGACATTATTGGTCAGTCCTCCAATCAATTATGAACTATTTCCAGAATTACAAAATATGACTGAGGAAGAGAGGAAACAGCTGAAATATTCAGGTTTGAAAGAGAATTGTTCTGGTATCCCGTCTCAATGGTATGGCCGTATTGTTGGTGGTCATTATCTCTTTGATGGTTTTGGTTGGGAGAATATCTCATTAGATTCCGAGGATTTTTATCCCCAGTTATTTGATCAAGTAATGACACAGGCAAAAAATAATCCTGAAACTGATCTTAATCAATGGCAAAAGGTAAAGGAATGGCTGGATAATTTCGAACCCCTGCAAAATCTTCAAGGTGGGGTTCTGGATCAGGTTTCATTTGATCAGGGTGAACAAGAGCTATTCGATATCGAGTATAATCCTGAAAATGAGAGGGACCATCACTATTTCTGGTACAATAAACCATACTCTCCAAACCGTCCTGTTCTATATCAGCTGCTGTCGATAGCAAGTGGATACATACCCCCAAAAGTACAGTTGAACAGTTCATTGGATGTCAATGGTAAGCTGGTGCATCATTCTGCCAAGGTCACAGATGATAGCTGGTTACTCATCTCAATTGCAGATGCATCGATTGAGGACAGCACAAAATAGAGATAGTATTGGATTAAATATGTGTTGAAGACAATTAATCCTGTTTTTTAGAAATGAATATCCAGAGAAAGGCTATTACTATAGTTGCAAAAATGCATCCAAAATTTATCAGGAGATAGTTGCTAGAATTTTTGAAATATGCAGGGGGATCCTGGTAAATTGAATATTGATAATTCCTAATATTACGGTCGTAGGTATTGTTAAATGAGATAAGACCTGCTTGATCAGCACCTATCTGGAAGTTGAAATTATAATTAAGTATTTTATCATCGAGTAATATTGTACTATCTCTTTCATGAACATTTACCAACAAAAGATGTTCATTATCCAATTCTATCCTGATATTAAAATCATAACTACTTCTAATAATATTTGCGTTTATTTGACAGTGGTAATCGTGACCTGGATCTAACTGGAATTCAGTGTACGTACTGCTAAAATCATCTGCATAATATGCAAAGGGATCACCAAGATGTTCTTCAGGCTTACTTGCAATGGAAAGGAAATAGCCAGCTGCAATTACATTACTAACAAAAATTATCAATAATAAAAATCCAAAAAATTTTTTCATTGGAGGAATGATCGAAAAACAAGTAATTAAACCTATACTAGCAAATCACGAATGATTTATCCACCAAACTCAATCATTTAACCGAATTACATATTATCATATCGAATTATATATTATGAATAGACAACTTAGTATTACCTTAAATATCTCATTATCCCCTATTCAAATAGGAACTATCATCTAGTTGGTACTGTAAATATGGCTTTTGATTATCATTATATTTTACTTATTGTGGGTGTTTTACTGTTTATTCTTTCATTATTTACAGATATTGAGATTATTTTTGGTAGGCTCTCCTTCGCTTTTCAATACTCCCTACTCTTATGGCCCATTGTCTATTTTATTGGGATTGAGGAACCTCAGGCATTTCTATTTGGATTTGTAATACCATTTATTGTTATTTTTATGGTATATAGTGCTATGACCACTGGAGGAATAGAGTATCATGATTTTATACTCAAGGAGGCAAGAGTTTCAGTTCCGATCCCCACTAATTTACTAAAATCTGGTGAGGTCACCTTTGAATATGATGGTGGGACCATTTTTCTCCAGGCCAAAGCAGATCAGGAAATATTAAAACCCATACCCAAGGATAGTATGATAAGAATTCTGGGTTTTGAGGGACAGATTGCGATAGTGGCAACTGAGATAAAATTACTAGATAGAACCCCTCATGCCGTGAGAGTTGTAGTTCTCAATATACTCGAGAGGATAACTCCAAAAGCAAGAATATCGGGTACCTGCATGGTTTGTTTCGGATCACTGGTTAATTCCTCAGAAGGTGTCAAATGCCCAGCTTGTAAGAGTGTGGCTCACAAAGAACACATGCAAGCATGGGTGAATATCAAAAATAATTGCCCTAATTGTCGCAAAGAAGTAAAATTGGTAAAACACAAATTAAAACTAGTAAATAATAAAAAATAATTTCTTGT
>DAOUUM010000554.1 GCA_030668165.1 Candidatus Heimdallarchaeota archaeon | reverse complement strand
GTTCCACCTGTTGTTCGCTTCTTTGGTCGTGGTTTTCCTTTCTTTGCAGATTTATCTTTCTTAGCAGGCTTACCTCTTTTAGTGGGCCGACCTTTTCTTTTCTGTTCCTGACCAAATGACTTACTCTTGAATTTATTCTGGAGATCTTTCAGTGCAACCTCAGCATCTCGATATTGCTCAAAAGAGACCTCCATTGGACTGTATCTCGCAATTTCAAAATTATAGATAATTGCCTCCATGTCTTCCATGGGTACACCAGCGGTCACAAGTGTCTGTGCATATTCTCTTGGTGTTACTGAACCTGATCTGGGTTGCTCTGTGTGGATTTCACCCATAACTTCCAGTGCTCTAAATGCCTCGATAGATGCGGCGTTGTAATTAGATTCTCCTAGTGCGGCTTGAACCCTTTTCATCGCATCACCTGCCGATAGTTTGCCTTGTTCCTTCTTTTCGAAGAGTTTGGTGAATTTATCAAAAAATCCCATATTTTATCTCATCCTTTTTCCTTTATCAGAACTATCTGATATATTTTTATATGATCGATTTGAGTACTGATTCATTAAAAATCCTCATCCTCATCAATCGTAACCCTTGCTCCAGACTCGATGATCGTCTGTGCAGTGATCAATAGTGCTTTGACAGCATCATCAAAATCATCCTCTGTTGGATTATCTTTTCCATACCTTGTTTTCTCAAAGGCAGTGGCTAATGTCATCAAAGTTTCCAATTCCACAATTGTTACTGTGGATAGGTATATTACAAATTCAGAAGCGGTTTGGTTAAATGGTCTGGTGAATTGAATAATCTCCTTGGATATTCTCTCCAGTGCTTCCCAGGTCAGTAAAATAGCAGCTTTATATTTCCCTGCTTGGCCTAACCTTTTGATCTCATCTGTAAGATCACGTAAGGTACCCTGTACCTTCTTTTTCCTGGCACTTTTTGCCAAGTACTCTTTAATATTATTTCTCTGATAATAAAGTATCAGTGCAATCAAACCACCAATAAACCCAATCATGATCCAGACGACGTTACTTGTCTCCTCGACAGGTATTGGATTGCCATCATCATCAGTTACTATATTGCCATCTTCATCAGTTTCGAATTCTTGGGTATCTGTATCATCTGGTAGTTCGTCTGGTACTGGTGGTAGCTCAATTAAAATTAGCATTGGATCATCTAATTGATTATTCAATATCGTGAGCTGTTTAGCTCTGTCCAAGATATGAACCTCCCATGAAATATTATAATTCTCAATGAAATAATCCGTTGGTAATCCAAATTCTACAAAATAATAATCTTGAACAGCAACATCTAGATTCAAACCTCCTGTGTCAACTATCTGACCATTGATCACAAAATAATATGTCTCAACTGGTATGGTGGTTTCATTATCAAATGTCACATAGTAGATCACACTTATGTTGTATAGTCCTGATCCTGTACCATCGGTAACATTATATGAGATATACGTATGACTGGTCTCATTAGTCCAGACAATATACAATACTCCTGTAGGATCATTAATATCATCTCTATCGTCTTGAGAAGGCATGGTTACATTCCCACCTGTTGTTTCAATTGGAAATACTTCATCAGTCACCCAAGTTTCCTTCAGGTTATCATCGCTCTCCACCAATTGACTTAGTGGTTCGGTTAATCCATTATTTCCAGCGTTATCTCCATAGGTAAAATAATAATCCACCTGTGTGAACCAATCAAGTGGATTTGTTGTTAAATCAAGAATAAATTCATAGACATCATATCCGAACTCAGTATTAATGTAGGTCAAATTATATTCTACCCATATAGATGTGCTCAAAATCGTTCCATTAATAGGATCAAAGAGGATATAACGTATATATATTCTCATTGAATCATTATCATATCCTGATGTATCCGATAGAAAACCAATAAGAAATGTGATATTGGAAAATAGAGTAACATT
>DAOUUM010000216.1 GCA_030668165.1 Candidatus Heimdallarchaeota archaeon | reverse complement strand
GAGGAATGCCATATAATGCTTATAGAGAACAAGACCACTCAACACACTGGTAAGGTAAATTCCGATATAACAAGATCAATTGAGGAACAATTGTAAACCTACTACTTGTTATTACTGATAATCAATCCTCAGTTTTGAAAAGATGCTTTACATAAAATAGTAATGCAATGAGAAATACAAGTGCAAAACCATGATATATTGTGATCTCAAGATGTAAGTCTCCAATCACTGTTTTTAGTAGAGAAGCCCCAACAAAACTCCAGAATAACGATTGTATTATTGCGAATCCAGAATAGAGGGCATGTTTTCTCTCCGATATCCTTGCAAACCCACTACCAATAGAGGTGAAATTATTTGGGATGATGGGCAGTATTCTAAAAAATATCACCACTCTAATCCCCTTTTCCTCAATCCAACTGTTAAATTTTACAAGTTTAGGATGGGGACTCTTACTCAGGTCAGATGAACTCCATAGTCCAATTCGGTAACCAATAACACAAGATAAGTAGAGACCGATAAAATTGATCAATGCCCCGGTAACCATACCAAACTTGAAACCAGCATAGATCATCAATATATATCCCGGAAAAGTTAATATTGTTCCCTGTAATATCATAATTGCAAGAAAGGCAATCGCAGCCATCCGTTCATCAACATTTTCCAGATACTCAATAAGATCGACCACTTTCATTGACCTCCAATCTGATTATTTGCTTAGTAATCTATTAAAAGCTGATTTAGATCGGATTTATATTATCTCTTATTTTGAAAAAGATTTATGCATAAGATCTTAATTTAATATCCAGTTACGTTTTTTTTTAGGGGTGTAAATTAGGACAATAAGAGCATTATTGTACCACTAGTAGAATCAAAAATTAAGTATTAAATGAAACGCATCACCATTATAGGAAATACAGGATCTGGTAAATCAACTTTTGCGATGAAAATAAAGGAAATCACAGGTTTGCCTGTTTATCACATTGATAAGATTTTATGGAAGAAAAACTGGGAAAGAACACCTGAAGATGAATTTACATCCAAACATGGTTCGATTTTGGAAAAAACTAGCTGGATACTTGATGGGGTTGGATATCACTCAACCTGGGAAGAACGTTTCTCTGCAGCAGATACAATAATATTCCTTGATATGTCTCTTGAAACATGCAAGAGACAAGCATTGAAAAGAATGGAGGAGGACAAAATCCGCCCCAATCCTTACGTTCCAGAGGGATGTCCCTATCCCATTGAATTAAAGGACAAGCAGATGGAACTTATTACAAAAAATCACATAGAGTTGCAATCGATGATAATTGAGATGATTGGAAAATTCAAGGATGAAAAAGAAATTTGCGAATTTATTAATGAAGATCAGGTAAATAATTTTTTACTAGATCTTGAACTTTCAGCCTCATATACTTATAATACAATAAATGACCCTTAATTGCAATATCTCTCCGAAGGCTTGAAAATTTACTATATTTTATTTATAGGAACCAATTTAATATATTCGATCATGATCCCCATAGGAGCTTAATAATTTGAATTCTAAAAATGGCAATCCTTCGATAACACCGTTCTTAAGATATTTTACCCTGTTAGAAACTTTCGTGCTAATCATCGGAAGCTCTGGTTTGATCCTTATTCCCGGATTTACTCGTGCACAGTGGCCGTGGACAATAGCCCCATTCAATGCAGGATTTCTAGGAGCAATATATCTCGGAGCCATGGTATCGGTAGCCTATATGTTCCTTTCAGGTCGTTGGTCACCAACTCGGCCAGTACTGAGAGGAATATTCATTTTTACATTTATGGTGCTGATAGTCTCCATATTTACTATCAGCGAGTATGATACCAGCAAGACTATTGCATTTTGGGGATGGTTTGGATTGTATCTTGCCCTCCCTCTTAGTGCGGGGATACATCTATGGATGTATAGGTCTATGCCCACAGCTCATCTCAATCCAGTACCGCAAAAATGGAGTTTTCTGATGAAGGGTATGAGTTACCTAATGGTTCTGTATGGGCTGGGTTTACTGGTTTTCCCTGAAATATTTAGTATTCTATTTCCCTGGAAGTTGGATGTATTTCACAGTCAACTTTACAGTGCTATTTTCATCACTGGCTTTGTTATGCTGATTACCATATCTAAATTTGCAACTCCTGCAGAATTTATTGCTGTGGGATTGACAGAGGCAACCTTTGGGATTGCATCTATTTTGGAATTAATAATTGTGGATGCTGAAATCAAGAAAATTGATTGGTCCGCTACAAATACAATAGGTTGGCTTGCTATGCTGGCAATTTTTGCTTTTCTGGGAATAGTTTTAATTGTAGGTGGTATGAAAAAATATCCAGTAAAAACTATCAGATGAAAAACCTTGATTGGCGTAACGTGGTTATTGGCATCAGGATTAACAGAAAAAGGTAAAGTTACACTGGATATGGATAAAATTAAAGAAGGCCCCCCATCGTAGAACTATATTCTATTAATCATCCTTTGGAGAGAACCAGGGGTGTGAACCAAACTGATTCCTCTGCACTGGTTTACCTGTTGTTATAAAATACTCAAAACCGCGTAGAACTGAATCCAGATATTTTTTCATTCGAGGTCTCATATATAGAAAATGTGGCAACCATCTAATTAGAATTGAGGTTTTTTGTAAGTGAGGGACAAATAAAGTGATTTTCAGTACACACTTTTCTAGTGCAACCTGATCCAATTCCCAGTGAACCTCTGTCTTTCTACCACCTCGTCTTCCAATCATCAATTTGTAACCTGTTCCTTCCTGCCATTCAAAAAATTCTCTTAGTAATTCCCTACCACTGTAATATAGTATAATATCCTCTGATTTATCACCTGACCAGGTCACAACGGTATTTTCTTTGCAAAATGGATGAACATTATTAAGATTTCCAGGTGCTGAAATTGTTTCCCAAACCCTGGATACTGAGGCATCGATCAGAATGCTTGAGGATATGGGCCATTTGAATTTTTTATTCACTGTAAAAAATTTAATATTATCATATCATAAGTAATTTGATCAAATTTTGAGATTTAGATACAATTTAATTGACAAACCCCCCTAATTCTCCCTATAAGCTAAATGTAACCATTCCAGGAATTCTTGATCAATATTGTTAATTTCTTGAATTTCAAACAACATAATAAAATTCCATTTGGGCTTACTGAAATGAACAAGATGGATGTATAGAGTGTTATTCTGGTTGTGAAAAAAATTTGATACTTTTTTAGAGATGAGTCAATGAAATAGATTGAATATCTTAAATAGTCTAAATAAAAAGTGAATTTGTGAATAAGGTCTCTGTATATTCCCAAGACCCATACAAGAGATCAGATGAGAACACAGATATATTTCTTGATACAAACATCTGGCAACCCTACTTCTGTGACGGTGCCAAAATAAGTACAAAATATGTCAAGGTGGAGGATGAGATAGATGTATTACTAGTTACCTCCGAACCCCCCATAAAAACAAATAACAAGGCAGTTTTAATTATTTCTGGATGGTTTTCTGTGATCGGTGCATGGGTGGAAATTGTAAAAGAAATATCAAAGACCAATACCCTCTACTATTATGAATCTCGTGAGAAGACCTCTACTATGCAAAATATGAGGATAGTAGACTATTCCGTCGAGAGATATGCTCAGGATTTCGATAAAGTTATTAATAACTTATCACATAAAATTGAGGATGTGGTGGTTATCGGATCTTCAGTTGGTGGAACAATGATGTTCAATTATCTGGCCAATTATGATAGAGTTCCCTTCACCACCATATTGACCGGGCCTCAACCTTACATCAAATTACCACCCTGGCCAATCGGGCAAATGCTTTACAATTTACCACTACGCATTTTTATCTTATCAATCAGATATACAGTTTGGCATCTAGTAAAATTTCGCATCAACAAGGATAAAGAACCTGAACAGGTTGAAAAACTATTACAAGTAATCAGATTGGCCATCCCAAAAAGGATGAAACACAGTGTGAGAGCTCTGACAAAGTATAATGCCTGGGATAAAGATATCATGGAGATACAGGCAAATGTGATCCTAGTGGGTGCAAAATTGGACAAACTACACAATGTGGATAAAACGAAAAAAATCAGGGATACCATTGAAAAATCAAGCTATCTTGAATATGAGAGCAATTCTGGTGTTCATTCCATAGATTTCGCCACGGATGTGGTTCGTATTAGTACTGGTGACACAGATTTTGTCAATAATAAATAGAAACTATTTGTAAATTAAATTTATAATGGATGGGAGGTTTCTACTCCATTCTACAAACTCCATTAGATCATTTCAGAGGGTTCATACCAAATAACATTCTGAATGGATTGATACGTCTGATTAGCACATGGTACACACTCATGGAAATACTGAAAGAGCCAATCTCCACAATCAATATTTTGTAAAATAAATCATTATAAATTGCATATCCATATCTCTGCTTTATCGTTATGAACATCGTACACAATACTCACAAGATAATTTATTAGAGGATTAATGTATTCTTTATTAAATTCCATTATCTTTTCCAGATTGTTGCAGTTATTTTTCATAAGTAGCTTGTATTGCTGATACAACTCATTATTTCCATCAATAATTGTATAATTTACTATTGTGAGTATTTCCTCAATAGAAAGGGAATAAGTTCGGTTCATATAGTAGATTTCACTCTCTGGATAATCTGGATTCTGAATTAATCTCCCTCCGAAGAAAGCCCAATCACCCATAATAAAGACCGATGCACTGGGATCTAATCTGTGTAATTCTTCCTGTGCTGTCATCATATTCTGATTTAAACCGATGGGAAGGATAAAAATAATCAGGGAGGATAGTATAAAGTAAATGATTAAGAAAATCTTGAATACTCTGGAAAATCGTGATTTAATAATCCGCATATTTAGGTTGTTTATTCCCAAAAGTGAAAATGAAGATATCAGAACAAAAGCTGGGAGAATAAATTTCACCTCTTTATAACTGAGAAACTGAAAGAATATGATATAGAGAATTATCCCATAAATTATGGATCGATCAATCTTACTCTCTATTATTCTCCTCCTTCCCAGAGAATAGAGGATGGTTATGATAATAATGCCAAATCCAAGGTTAAAACCAAAAAACATGGCTAGATATATCCATGAAGGTAAAACGATGAAGGCCTCAGCATTTGTCCGATAAAATACATTAAACATGAAGAAGTTAAATGCAGTAATTAGAGGAACTCCATAATATAAAAGATCAAAAATCGCCAATGGAAGAAAACCAAGGATAATTCCAATAATTGGCTTGAATTTTTTATTTTTAAAAATGATTAAACCAAATGGAATGAAGAATAATACTGATTGAAATCTCAATGAGATTGTGAGACCGATCAACACCCCCATTAATAATTGTTGTTTCAAGGAATTCTCATCTTTTAACTCTCGTGTCATCATTGGTATGAGGAAAAATAGCATAGAGATACAGAAACTATCTGGTGATAAGTGATTCACAAGTAATAATAAAGGAGCACAGGTAGCTAGAAACCAACCTATAGCAACTGAAGGTTGAATTCCTTTATTATTATTTTTATCTATATCAGTTTTCACAAACTTGAGAAAATAAT
>DAOUUM010000494.1 GCA_030668165.1 Candidatus Heimdallarchaeota archaeon | reverse complement strand
GTATTCCTCCTCCATATATTGGATGCCTTGCATACCTGTAGATACCAGTATCAATCAATTCATGTTCTTCAACAATAACCAGAACTCCAGTCCCCTGCCTGCCAAGCTGGTACCTTGATAGTAAACTGAATAAAGTAGCGATAAAATAAATAACCAGTCCTACTATTGATAGAATTACGATTCTGGATGGGAATAACCATTCATTTTCCAAGAGTGATAAGATTAGGATGAACGGGCTGAGCACAAATAATAGCAATATATACTTTAAATATCCACCCTCCTCTTCCACTCCTTCTTCAAGTGGTCTGAAATAGGTATCAATTATTCCTGCAAGATAGTACATGCTTAGATAAGTTACTAAGAATAGATCTTGGAAAATACTAGGTCTAAGGAAGTAATATACTGAACTGTAGTAAATCCCATACACAACTAAAACAAACAAAGTCTTACGGAAAAATATTCGCTTATCCATGGGTACTGAGGCACTTGATTGTATTTGAATGATTCTAACAGCACTTAGTTTGTTTATAAAATTAAGAGTTAGATGTCTCAAGAGCTATGTCAAATGGGACTTACTTTGAGTAAATTGAACTTATCAATTGAATTTATATTAAGAAATTGAATATATTAAAAAAATAAAGCCAGTTATTATCTATTAATGGAATTACCTGAAGATTAGTCGCAAGAAACACCATGTAAATAGGATTAAATCCTGTGGCAATTCTGAATTTTAATAATATCAATTATCTTTATTCTTTAAATAGAGAAAACATTATTGGGTTTGTAGAAACTATGAAAGATATTTTTGATACTGATTATACAAGAAAAGAACTGATACATGAGCTATCTAATTCGTTTAATGAACCATCGTGGTTATTAGATCGCAGATTGTCTGCATACGATCAGTACAAAAATTTACCCTATGATCAGGACACTCTATTTTATAAGTACACAACTTTCAAAAAATTTGATCCTTCTACCCTGTCCATGATAAATAGGGAAAATGAGATTTCATTTGAATATGAATCAAAATTATCACTTCCACCTACTGTGTTGCTCAGGGATGATAGTATCAGCTTTAACATATCTGATGAATTAAAGAAATCAGGTGTGATAATTGACACAATTCACAATTTAATCAAATCTGATGAGGAGCTAGCAAGAAAAATTATTAGCGATGTGGAATTTTCAAATGGATTTGATAAGCTGGGAAGTCTAAGTCGAGCATTTGCAACAAATATCCTGATAATTTATGTACCAAAAGGTGTAGTAGTTGATGAATTGATTATCATCCAAAATGAAATATCAGATACTAAGATCGCAAAATTTGTGGAATTTATAGGAGTATTTGAACAGGATAGTAAAATCAGCTTTCTTGAGGTATTTGAGAACAACATTACACAGTCTGAAAATTCAAAACTATACGCAAGTATGCAATCATTTAGGGTGTTTGACAATGCCAGCATCTCATTTGGACAGATACAGGCATGGGATCAGAAAATGGTCCATATGGATGCGAGAATTATCCAACTAGAAAACTATGCAAGAGCACGTGGTATCACCCACCTACAGGGTAGTGATATGACCCGTCATAATTCGAAAGTTCACCTTAAAGGTAATGGATCAGAAGGATATGATCTCTATCTGAAATTTGGAAATAAAACCCAAAGATTTGATATAAAGACCGAGATATTCCATGAGGGAAGAGATACGATTGGACAATCACACGCGAGAACAGTGATGATGGATAGAGCCGAATCTATACTCAGAGGATTGATGACTATACCCGAACCTGCTGTAAACGCCGATTCATGGCTAACCAGTCAGGGACTAACAATTGATAAGGGTAAAGTTATTGCAATTCCTGCTTTACAAATTGATCAGAATGATATTAAAGCTGCTCATGCAGCATCAGTTGAGCCACTTAAAGATGAACTACTATTCTATCTTGAGAGCCGTGGAATTCCAAAAAATGAATCCAGAGAGATGTTGATCAAGGGATACTTTGAATATGTAATTCTCATGTTAAAAGATGAGAAAATTGCCGAAAATGTAAGACAAATATTATCTAAGAAATGGAACGTACTATCATAGGTGCTTAATTGACAGAATTAATTGAATTATGTAATATAGATGAGATCCAAGAAGGAATGCTGAAAGGTATAGATGTGGAGGGGATCAAAATAATGGTTACAATACTAGACAATGAATATATTGCCACCTCAAGAATGTGCACACACAGTACCTTTGATCTGAGCCAAGGGCATTATGCAGATGGATATGTCACCTGTATGTTACATACAAGTGTATTTGATCTGAGTACTGGAGAACCAATGAATCTACCAGCTAAGAAACCTCTCGATCTATACAAAACAGTCGTAAAAGAGAATAAGTTGTATCTAGAACTTGATTGAATTACATTGATTTAATGAATTGTTCTCCAATCTGTTGAGTTAGAAATGGGGGTAC
>DAOUUM010000279.1 GCA_030668165.1 Candidatus Heimdallarchaeota archaeon | reverse complement strand
TATCTGTAGATAAATTAGATGCATGAGTATCATTAGCTATTTCCGAGGGGGATTCAGAACCGGAGGGTCCAGATGAGACTGGACATACAAAGGTGACAATTGATATCAAAACAAGTAATAGACCAGATCTATGGAGTGCTGAGGGTATCGCACGTGTAGTAAGAGGAAAATTTGATCAACCTGGCTTACCACCACTTGATGCTCCAAAATCAGGTTTTGAGATTATTGTTGATGCCGGGGTATTTGACAAAAGACCTTACATCGGTGCCGCTGTAGTACGTGGCCTTGAGTTGGATAATTTTCTTATTAAGCAGATTATACAAATTCAGGACAAGGTTGATTTCTCATTCGGAAGGAAACGTAAACGAACATCCATTGGTATTTATAATATCAATATGATAGATTCTCCGATAAAGTATACCACAGTTGATAGAAAATTCAAATTCCAACCACTACAATTTGAAGAGGAACTAACAGTAGATGAGATATTTGAGCGACATCCAAAAGGTATTGAGTACCGACACATCCTTGACAAACACAAGAAGGTACCCATGCTTATAGGGGCAAATGATAGTGTACTATCCATGCCCCCTATTATCAATTCGAACCATGTGGGAAGAGTAACTGAAGAAACTACTGATGTACTGGTTGAAGTAACAGGGACTAGACATGATGCAGTGATCCAATCACTTGCTGTTGTGGTTCAAGCTCTCAGAGATCGAGGTGGTGTCGTGGAATCGGTTGATATCAAGTATGCTGATAATTATGATATTCTAAATGATACCACACCTCATACCAAACCAATTGAATTCAAGGTGAATATCAAGGATATCAACGATTATCTGGGATCCAAAATTTCTGGTAAGAAGATGATTAAACTACTTGAGATGCGTAGAAACACTGCAGAACTGGTTGGCAAGGAAGAATTACTTGTAAAATTACCTCCTTGGCGAAAGGATGTACTTCACTGGGTGGATATTTCTGAGGATATAGCCATCGCATATGGATATAATGAATTTGTACCAACTGAAGCCAAAGTAGTTACATCCGGTAAGATTGCTCAATCCACAGAGGATGAGAATCTGGTGAGACAGATCCTGACAGGTTTGGGATTGGTTGAGGTATTAAATTATACACTTACCAACAAAGAGGTTCTAGGTGTGAATATCCGTAGAGATAACAAGTGGGTTCTGGATAATTGTGTTGAGATATCAAATCCAGTTAGTCTTAACTATAACTTTGTCAGAACTGATCTTCTATCAGGTTTACTCCGATTTAGTTCACTGAACAAGCATAATGAGTATCCACAGAGAGTATTTGAGACAGGCGAATGTGTACAGATCGATTCTGAGAATTCTGATGTAATAACAGATGTTCATGCATCCTCATTACTTGTAGGTATCAATGAATCATTCGAGACCATTCAAAGCACTGTAGATACCCTCTTTCACCTATTGAGAATTGAGTATACATTGAAAGCCAGTCAATCAAGTTACTATTTGGATGGTAGAAGTGCTAATATTCTAATAGATGGCAGGGTAGCAGGCCATATTGGTGAGGTACATCCAGAAATACTGGAAACCTACAGTATTGAACTCCCGACAGTTGGTTTTGAGTTAGATCTCTCATCTGTACCCCAACTTAATTGTAATTCATTGAATACTAACAAAGTTCAGTAAAAGTTTCTAATACCATCTGTAGTATGATATATTGAAATTATTATATTAAATTATTAATTAAACTTACTTACATATTTGAATTATCTTTATCGAGTGAGAGTATGAAAAATTCCCCAGTATACTCAATGCCACTAATATGCGAGAATTGTGGATTAGAACACCTTTAAATGAGATTCCTGACGAGATCGGCAAGCTCAGAGAGCTCAGGACATTTATCGTAAGTAACAAAAGTGCCAGTTTCGATAAATTGCCAGATTCCATTGCTGGGCTCAAGAACCTTAAAACCCTTCAACTTGGCAACAACATCACCTCCATCCCTGATTCCATTGCTGAACTCAAAAACCTTTAAAAACTCTACCTTGCTGGCAACAACATCTCAACCATCCCTGATTCCATTGCCGAGTTCAAAAACCTGGTAGAACTCGACCTCTCGGGCAATAACATCACCCACATCCCTGATTCCATTGCTGGGCTCAAAAACCTGTGGCATCTATACCTCTCAAAAGACAACAACCTCCCCTACATCCCTGATTTCATGGATCAATCAGAGAGTAATGAACTTTACTACTTTAAAAAGTAATCAACCCCCCAATCCTAAGATCATAGATTACAAAAAAAGAAGACCAACCCCTTATATACTTTATATATGCTTTTTAAATAAAAATCAATATTATCTACTAATATCTTTTTAAACAGACTGAAAAACTTAGATTTGGGTTGCAATAATGGCTAAGAAAAAAGAAACTGCAAGTAAGGAAAAAAAAGGGACTACAAGTAAGGAAAAGAAAGGGACTACAAGTAAAAAAGAGGTAGCAATTCAGGAAATAATTGAAACACCCAGTCAGATCGTAAACAGGGAAGACGGGCTCGAATTCAAGATCCAGATCCAAAATTGTGTCGCCTCTGTTAATCTTTTCACCTCGATCAATCTCATAGGCATATATCAGCAACTTATAGACCACGACGTGCTATCTGTATCTTTTGATCCTGAGAGCTTTCCAGGGCTTATCTTGAAGACAAAAGAACCAAAAATCTCATCTCTGGTTTTCAGCTCTGGTAAGCTCGTAATTACTGGTGCCAAATCCACTGAGATGGTACATGTTGCAGTGGACGCTGTGATTAAAATTCTTAAAGAAACTGGCACGACAATTGAAGAGGAACCTGAAATTATCGTCCAAAATATTGTCGCTTCTGGGAATTTCAATAAACGTCAAATCAATCTTGAACTGGCCTCTATGTGGTTAGATCAATCGATGTATGAACCAGAACAATTCCCAGGTCTGATCTACAGGCTCCCAGTCCCAAAAACTGTGCTGTTGTTATTCCAATCTGGAAATCTGGTGTGTACAGGAGCCAAGACTGAGGATGATGTACATAAGGCTGTACGTCAGACATATGATGATCTTGATGATATAGAAGCATTTGATGATGATAATTCAAATCTGTGATACTCTAACTCTCTTTTGATTATTTTATCGTTCAATTAATTAATTGATAATAATTTTAATTAATAATCTCAATATATTTTTAATTAATAATCTCAATATATCGGCGTACAGTAATAGATTTTTTTTTGACAGATCAATTTGCATCAATTTTGAAATATGTCAAAATTAATGCAAATCCCATTATTGCGTCAAAAAGGTAGAGTGTATTAATATCAATGACATCAATCAAATAACCAAAAATAGGTGAAAAGAAGGTGAAACCAATGTAATTCACAACTCTAGACATGGAAATAACCGTTGATCTGGTTTCTGAGCTAATCTGTTTATTAGTAAGATCGGATACAATTGGCCATCTCAATCCCCATGAAAAACTGGACAGAGTAAGCATGAATCCTGAAAAAAAACCACCACTGAAAACTGAAATTATTTGAAACGTTATCGATAACACCGAACTGATAATTAAAGCCTTTTTATCACCTAATAAATTGGAAAATTTCTCAGAACTAATAGAACCAAGAAAACTCAAGCCAAAGGTGAAAGTAAAGAGAATTCCAAAATCCCTTATTTCAATCCCTTTGAACTCAAAATATACTGGTTTTAGCTGATGAAGAACCTCTCCAAATGAATATGATAAAAATCCAACTAGAAATAGAATTTTCAGGGTCCTGTTGGATCTGATGGTGTTGATAGAGGTTGTAATTATAGATTTATCAAACAATTTGTTAGATTTGATATCTGATTTCTTCAAAGTCTCAACCAAAAATAGTTGAACAATAAGGGCGATGCTGAAACCAATTAGGGTCACAAATATTGGTAATGTAAAATTAATTTCCGCAAGATATCCCCCTATTAAAGAGCTGATACTGGCACCTATTGGCCATAATGAAGTTTGAATAGCGGTAGCTTTTTTGAAAGGAATATCCTTTTTCTCCATATTTTCGATGCTCTCATACAATAATGAAGAGAGGGTTCCACTTGCCAAAGTAAAGGATATGCCATTGAGAACGGATGCTAGTAAGAACATAGGAAAGGTAGTGGCAAATCCCAGAACAATAATATATATTATTGATAAAATGGAGGATAAGATTAGCGAGATTTTTCGACCCTTAACATCCGATATTACCCCTGTGGGGATCTCAAACAGAATAATTGTCAAGGTGAATGCTGAAAAAATCAATGTCACATTTGTAATTGATCCCAAGTGACTCTTGATATACAAGGAATAGATGGGGATATAGAATTCTAATCCCTTCATAAAGGAAAAGAGGTAGATCAGATACACATTCAATCGATATCTATCAATTCCCTGTCGCACAGGCTAGCACAAATTTCATCCTTTAAGATTTTAGTGACCGAGCTCTAATGATTTATAATTTTATCAATTCCATTAAAATTAATTCTCCATAGCAATAATTCTAAATTGGTTAAATATGTGAAAATATTAGGTTTTAATCTTCAAGAAATCACAGAGCAATATTGTTGCATTCAACTATTTGTTTTCCTATTGTTATTGTTTGTATTTTATTTTTATTTTATAATTGATTTTAACAAATAAACTATTTATAT
>DAOUUM010000164.1 GCA_030668165.1 Candidatus Heimdallarchaeota archaeon | reverse complement strand
TCTGTTGCTGCAATATTATGGTTTGCAATTTGATTAAAAAATTGAGTTGTAACGCGAATCCCGACAATGGAAATGTAAACCATTTTTACACAGAAAATAAATAAATAATTAGTGTTTTGGAAAAAGAAGAAACGCTTCGAAGACAATACTGAACTTGATATACCATCTGATGAATTACTTGAAGAATGGGTGATTACCCTTATTCAGGGATTGGATCTTAAAAAAGGAGAGTTCACCATATTGCCTGCATACGGAGGTATTCTATTGTATATCCGCAATCAGGGGATTACATGGATACCCTACAAAGAAATCAAAGTAATGCAGAAAAATATTGACACCTCTAAAATTGTCGAATCAAGTATTGTTATGGGAGGTCTTGCTATGGTAAGTTTTACTGGTGGACTTGCTCTACCTATAATAATGCTACCCCAAGTGATCAAAGGGTGGTATAGAGGGATTGCAAGTCCATCTCCCAAAAAATCGGTCACCTATCTTCAATCTATGATATCAGAGGTGATCGCAGAGGACACAGCTCTACGTACAAAATTGCTCGGTTTATTCGAAGATGTACCTTTGAAAAATGGGGTTAATTCCGCAAGAGATATAGCTCAGATTGAAGATGCAGAGGAAAAACCTACCAACCACAGCGATGTGAAGGAAACACATGACAAGAAGCCAGAAGAGGTAAAAACTTATACTTTGAAAATTAATAAAAAAATATTCGGAAATAAACTACCATCTAATAAAATTGTAACCTTTATGCGTCATTTGGCATCTCCTCTAACAGGAATCAATCTTGATGAATTCGCAATTCTGCCCCATTCAGATACAATGAAATTTATAAAAATATTATCAGATAATGGAATTGAAACAGTTCAAACCACAGTTAAGAGTAAGATTACCTATCCTGATGATGGAATAATAATTTAGATTATTATTGAAATCCAATGATCAAATCAACCTGTTTCCAAAATTCTGCATTATTGACAAAATTCTCAAGAATGTGATCAATAAGAGTTGGATCTCCCCTCAATTGATCTGTCAGAATTCGAGGCCAACAAGCTATGATGTGAAGGCTTTCGGGTAGTGAACCAAGCAACAATCCAATTTTTTGATTATTCTGCTTGACAATTCCGAGTAGGGCCCAGATCGCTCTATCAGACATATCTTGCCCCTTGTCACTTATTATTTTTTTCAGATTTCTGAAAATAGAGTAATTGTCATATTTTTTTGTGTTTTCTATCACGGAATCAATAAATTCACGCTCAACCATTGGTTCGCCAAGTATACTAGAGGTATCAAAAAATATTAATTTCAAATCATCCTCAGTTCCTTCTTGTGTACCTTCCAAAGTTAGTTCCCATGTATTCTCATCTTGATTGACTGACATTAACAATACCCTAATTATCAAATAATCAGTTCACTCCTTTTATCTTTTATCAGAATTAATGTTAAAATAGCCTAATATTGAAGGGAATATTATATAATATCACATTCATGCAAAAGGCAATGACATCGAGATATAAACTCACAGTGTTTGTTTTGTTTATATTCTCCAGAGTTTGGCTATCTATTACCTCCTCTAATCCTGTTGGTGTGGATTCATGGGATTATATGTTTTGGATTGATGAATCAGCGGAGAATCAGGAATTACTTCATGCTCCACTTCATGTTCCTGGATTTTATGCCCTGGTGTCTTTGATAGCTGTATACACCGAAATTGATATTTTTATCCTTTATGTGTATATTTTACCTATTATAGGGTCAATTGCACTTTGGCTATCATTAAAACCAATTTTAGATGAGAATCATATAGGATTAATTATTGCAAGTTGTTTTGGATTCTTCACTCTGCGGACCTCAATGATAATTCCAGAATGGTTGGGTCTTATATTACTACCAAGTGTTATACTATCAATACTGGCTTATGAATCAAATAAGAGTTCTAAGAGATATTTCTTAATTCTTGGATTATTAACAATATCAACTTTGTTATCTCATCATTTATCAGGTGGAATAATATTATTTGTGCTATTATTCTATGCAATTAAATATAATAACCGGTCATTCTACATTTTTATAATATTTCTAGGCCTAATTGGTCTACTCTTGTGGAATTTAGCCGGTAGTTTTCCATTGGACTTGGTTTTTCTACTGTTCAAAACTTATTTGCCTTTTCTACCAGTCCCCATAGTACTTGGTGTTGGATTTTTACTATTTATGAAGAAAAGAAAGTATCCCCGGATAGAAATTAATCCTTCCATGGGAGTATTACTAGGAACCTTTTCTATTATCACTACGGTTTTGATTCTAGTTGGCTTATCTGTTGATGTTGAACCATTTATGATAATATTCTGGTTACCCTCATCACTAATAATCCTCTTCACGCTATTGGGTTTAAAATCCATTAGTGAAGATAACATAGTTTCAGAGAATAAGCACTCGAAAATTAAAAATTACATGATATGGCCAATTTCAATTCTAATTCTAAATATAGGGATATCAATATTTCCGGTCATACGGCCTCTATTATCAAGGTTATTCATATTTCAAATCCAGGCAATCCTGCCACTTGCAGCCATTGGCCTGATCTACATAATTGATCAACATACATCAAAACGTGGATCCTTATTAATTATAATATTTATTCTACTTTTCACATCAAATACATTTCATGCATATCCAGAAAGCGATGCTTGGTTCAGGACTGAATTCAGATACTATAATCAGGAAGTGGAAATCGCAGCTATTTCCGCTGGATTTATAGTTAATGATTCCATTATCGATACTGATAATCGTATCGGTGTGATGTTTCAAGCCATAACTGGAATGAACACATCATTTGGAGAGTATGGTGATAGCTGGCTTCACGGTCAACTAATTAATGAACAATATCAATTACCTAGCCTGATTATCCTCTCAGATGTAATAGAGGAAATCGGATTCATGTCTGGAAAATTCATTCATGGACAAGGAGGCGGTGCAAATCAAGTATCGATGGAATTTGATACTAATATGTTAAGAATAATTCAGACATTATTTAACAAAGTAGCTAGTAATAAATTTGCATCAGTATGGATATTAAACTCAAATGGCTTATAAAAAGATAAAATTGAAAACTGTGACCCAAATGTAGATGTATGTCAGCAAACCAACAAAGACACCATGCCTGAATATTCTGATATTGGTCCAATCACCAAGGTCAAATTTGATTTTGATTAGAATTGTAAAACCGATACTAACAGCAATCCAGATGAACCAACCCAATAGTCCAGTTGAAGTTCCACCACCCTCAGTGTGTGTGACCCCAGATATAATTCCAGCAATTAATGCTGCAATCATAGTACCAAGTAATTTTACTAAATATGCCTTATCTATATCTGTCATTTTTGAATAATTTCTAATCCCTTGGGGTGTTGACATATTGTTAATGCTCCTACTCGAACATTTTACAAACAATTGATAACAGTTCTTATAATACTCAATTTTTTTGTCTCGAATACCGATTTTTCTAAGGTTTAAACATAATGAGCATGCCAAACATCAATTTAGCTGAACTCTGATTAATGTTCCCTCATTGGTCACAACTAGTATATCATCGCCATCTAAAAGGGTATGATCATAGCGACCATTTTGAATATTGCTGAAAACTGCAGCTGGTGTGGTGGTTGATGAAAGTGATGCATCACTGATATACTCAGAATTAGTGTTCAGTGTTCTGGTAACGATAGTATTAGTATTGGTAAGATCAGAAACAGCCTGATAGGTAAGTCGAAGAGTGATGTACTCGTCAACCTCAAAATTACTAGATGCCAGATGTATATAGAAGGAACCAGCTATTTCCACAGTACTGTCTCTAGTTAAATCGCCAGTCTTGGTGAAATCAATTGCTGCTGTTGTGCTGATTGTGACAGCAAGCCCTCTGGATAAGAGATAATTTTCTAACTTAGCAATCTCGGCTGATAGATCAATACCGAGATTACTCAGAGCTAATTGGTTGCTATCAATTGTCAACTGAATTTCTAGTATCTGCAATAGACCGTCATATGTGAGATCCCAGGCCTGTAAAGATGTGAATGTATCAGGTGCGGAATCTACATAGGTTGCTCTCTGAGAATCCAATAATAGGGTAGATATGCCAATCAAAAAGGTGATTGCCAACACCGTAATAATCAAAAATATTTGTCCCTTTCTCCTCATTGTTCCACCTCATACCATATGTGTAACTGAAACTTGAATTCCACAAATTGTCCATAAAATCCAGGAGTATAGTATTCCACGATTACAATATTATTCTTAACAGGTAAAGTGGTTTCAAAATTAATGATATCAACCTGTTCCCAACCTACCTGTTCCAAATCTATTACCGTTTCATTGTAACGGTAAGTAAATGCCTTATAATTGGCAATTAATGGTATTGATGATGTAATTGTATCAGAAACAGCTTTTTTAGTTTCATTGGAATTGTCAAATATATCCTCATACAATGTGTAATAAGAATAATTTGCATCCTCAAAATAACTGAATATTTCCCCAGTCTCAACTAATCTATCCAGTACATTCTCACCGATCTCCTCCAACTGCGAGCTGGATGGTGGTGGTGAAAAATTAATGGTGGAGAATAAGGCTGTCACCAGTACGATCAATATAGTCAGCGAAATTAATACCTCAATAACAAACAATTGTCCCTTTCTTCTCATAATTAAACCCCCCATATTGTGATCTTGAAATTCATGATGACTCCACGGACCATAATTGATTGAATACTCACCGATGACACCGCATTTGGTATCGAGACAGGTGAGATAATGTTAGATATATTATCATCAAGTGCCGTGGGAAAATTGAGAAGTCCCACATGAGTTACCTCACCAAGATCAATCTCCAATAACAAAATCACTGCCAATCCTGAGTTAGGAATGACAAAGTCATCATAGGACCAAATATCGGCTCCTTCATAAACATCGGAAACACCACCACCCAGTAGTATTTGTGTATTGTTAATTGTCGAAGTATCTAACCCGGGATAAAATGAAGTCAACACTGCATCACCTGTATTTCTGCTGGTTTTGATATCAACAGTATATCCTGTTATACTGGCGGAGTTCTCAAATACTGATATCTTACCATCATCTGTAATTGTATTGGTAGGAGTATCAACCGCAACCCTCTGAATCGATGCATCTTGAGCGGAATTGCCATACTTTGCAATAACGATGAATGTGATGTGGGTATTCGCCAATGCAGCTCCATTGATAATGTTCATTGTTTTGGAGTAAAAACCACTACTATCTGTCGTGGCTTGTGCTTGTGATATCACATAATTTGTATGATCGATAGCAAAGATCCATACATCTGCATTATTCACCAATCTCTGATTCTGGGTGACATTACCTGAGATGATTGCGATTGGTAGGGCTGCTGTATCTATACTAATAATCCTAGTTTTAATTGTATTGTATACCTCAATCTGATAGGTCTTACTATCAATATCCAATCCCCCTGCAATCTTGTCATAATCCAATATCATTGAATCCAATGATCGATGAGACAGTCTAGATAATTTGTATGGGCTTATTCCATCATCAGATGATAATCCAAAATCCCAATCAGAAGGTATTGATAGAGTAGGGGAATTTACCCAATCTGATGTTCCAGGATTGGATAAGATATCACCACCTATCGAATCAACTATCCCTTGATTTTCAAGTTGATTTAGATGGGATCTATTTGCGGTGATAAATGAATTAGTCAATACCAATATCTGAGTCATGGTTAGCAGGAATATTACGATCGATATTGTAAAATCAATACCTCTTACCTGGCCACGTCGATATCTTCTCAGTCGTATCAAAATAATCACACAGGGTCCCTATTGGAGGATAGTTTCTTCCAAGAGACTTTTTAAGTCTTGAAGAGTACTTTCAATTTTAACCATCTCCAAACCAGATTGGAACAAGGCTGTCACTCGGGATAATGTTTCCTGAGATTCTTTAATCCTCTCTGAAGAGAGATCTTCTAATCTCTTTTCTAGTCGATTAATATCATCCTTACCGATCAATCCCTTGGTGATCAAATCCAGTCTCTCCTCAATGGGTCCGAGATCAACAGCTGCTGTAACCACTTGACCTGGTTCAATACTACCTCCGCCACCTTCAAAATTACTTATATCATTTTGTAATCGCATAATGCTGAATTTAACCTGACTTATCTCATTGGACATTTTATTTACTGTTTCTGTTAAGGTTTTAATCTCATCCTCAAGCTTAGCCATATTCTTCATCCTCAATTTCCAATTATCTTATTAATTATTATTGGCAACTAAAATACAATATTGCTAAAATATATGATGAAATTCACTAATACTAAGAGAGATAAGATTATCCTTCTCCACGTTGAATTGCTTCAACTGCGGGAAGAATGAGTACTTTATGAATTAGAAGCCCCATAGTCATTAAAAATGCTGCATGTGGCATTCCTCTCATTACTTTTCCAGTTGCCATTTTACCCGCAGTCAATCCTGAGAAGAAAGCCTGGGTAACAAGGAGGTAAAGAAATGCAACTTTGAATCCATCAATTGGTATTGGGGGTAAACTTCCTTCCTCTTGGCCAATCCCTTCTAGTCCAAATGGTGCAAAGAATGTGGTAAATAAAACAAATATGACCACAGCGAAGATCAAGTAGGACATGAATACGATATACATATAGGGTTTGATTGCATTTGCTCTCTCTTGCCTTATATCAAGTAACTCCTGTACAAATGTCTGTGCTGAATCGAATATTTTTTCCAGTTCTCCACCAGATCTCTCAGCCTCTAGAATTAAAACAGTTGCCTGCCTGGCTAACGGGGTGTCCAAAGCATCACGAAATTGCCTCATAG
>DAOUUM010000529.1 GCA_030668165.1 Candidatus Heimdallarchaeota archaeon | reverse complement strand
GTGATGTCAAAATTGGAATGTACATCTCAGTTATCACTGTGACTATCACATATATGGTGGTGACAGTTGCAACATTCAGTCTGGTTGAGGATACCCACAATATTAATGAAGCCGCACTTATTCAAGCAGTTGAATTTGTGGGACCATGGGCCATATTATTGGTCACTCTTGGAGCTGCTGCATCCACTACATCAGCAATTAATGCAACCCTTCTTGGAAGTTCAAGATTGGCATATGTGATGTCAGATTATCAGGCCTTCCCCAAGCAATTGGCTGTTATTAGCAAGAAATCCAAAGTACCATATCTGGCAATTATAGCCACCAGTTCAATTTCTTGGTTCTTCACCTTTTTTGGCAATGCAGAACAGATTGCTGAGGTGGGTTCAATCATATTCCTTGGAATATTCCTAGTGATTAATTACTCAACAACTAAAATTTTCCCCAAGGAGAAGAACAGAATTGCTAAATTTGCCAGCGTGCTCATTGTTATTTACATTATACTGGTTTTCGTTTACTTCTTTACCCATCTTGCTGAATCAACTCTTGCTCTAATTGTTCTTGCAGTATTTCTAACAGTTTCATTTGGTTATATGATTATCAATGAAAAATATGGTTCAAAGGAGGACCTGGAAGCAGAAAAGTATGTTCTGGAACCTCTTGGCAAAGACTTGATCAAGGAGTTTCATGGAACTGGTATCGCCACTGATGACTTCTTCATCGATCTAGAAAATATGCTGGTACCTATCACAGGAAAGAAATTTGAGACTCTAAATTGGGTATTATCTGCTCAAATTGCAAGAAAATACCGTGTCAAGGTGACCTTGCTCTATGTTAATCCACATGTGGGAGATCCTGTACCTAATCTAAAGAATGTTACAGATATTTTTGACAGCTACCTTGTTGAGTACAAGATCAAACGTGTGGTGGACACGGATATATCCAGAGCGATTATTAATGCTTATAATCTCGGAGACTATCAATTGGTTACCCTTGCTAGTAGAAGAAGAAAGACATTACTTGATAGAATGTTTATCAAATCTGTATCAAGAGAGGTTGTGGATGGTGTTGATGCTGCGGTATTGCAGGTACATCCACCAAAATACGGTGTGGAGCGAGTCCGTATTTCCAATTTGTTTATGTTGTTCGATGGATCAGAGAGAGATTATTACCTGGCCCGTTGGGCAAAGATTATGGGATCATCAGCTGAAAAGGATCCCGAGATACATGCTTATCATGTGGTACTCATACCTCAGACCATTTCACTTGAGGATGCAGCTGATTTCGCATCAGTTAAGAGAAGTGCAAGGGAGTTTGATAACTATTCGAATGAGATGAGCATGATGTATGCTTTGAATTCAGAACCAACCCTGCTCTATGGTCATAATTTTGTAAAATCTCTCAAACACGTCACCCAGAAACATCAACCTGATGCAGTACTCATTGGGCACACCAAAGATATGGGAATTTGGGATAGGGTGAGAACCAGAATTGCCTACCGAATTATGAGAGAGCTTGATTCCGCAGTCATCGTTTATCACAGTGCTGAGAATGGAAATGGTAATATCAAAATAGATTAAATTTGAGAGCATAATCTTGAAATATTTCATAGAAAAGACGTAGTTTATTGGAAAAATGAAACATTAAAAACCCAATTAATTAAAAATCTTTTAAGCGATAAGAACTTATTAGCTATAGGGTCGAAGGATTGAAGGTTTCTAAGAAAGGTACTGTGACGATACCACACGAGTTCAGAAATAGGCTCGATATCAAGCAGGGCAGCGAAGTTAATTTTAGAATTCGAGGGAACTTTCTGATCATTGAGATAGATACAGATGTTGAGGGAGATATTAAATATCTGGAAGATAAAAAGGGACTTCTTGGAGAGAGTGATTTCGATGAGACCCAATTACATGAGATAATAGAAGATCTACTAACCCAACAATTCTATGAGAGTGATGATTTTCTCACTGACAGAATTGCCAAGAAAAAAATTAAGATCCGTGGTTCTGATTCTATTGTCAATAAATCCATTATAATGATGACCAATTCAGCAATGCCCTGGTTTGATGGTGATTTTGTGCAGACTCTGAAAAATTTCAGTAGGGATCTAGATTTAGATTTTCACGAATTAATATCGAGATATGTTTACAAATTAAGGAGTATGGAGCTGGGTGGCCCTGAAATGATGCAAATGATGGGTGGAGAGGTTTTAATATCCATGGCAATTGGAGAGGCCTTATCACAGTT
>DAOUUM010000459.1 GCA_030668165.1 Candidatus Heimdallarchaeota archaeon | reverse complement strand
TTCAAGCTATTTTTATCAATTTCTCTCTAGAAGTATAGATTTAAGTTGTATAATTTCTTTTAAGATTGCGGAAAGGACATCTTCAGGATGATCAAGATCATGTGAGGTACCAGGACTTCCTTTTATTTTTCTCACCTTGGATAAAATCTGATTTCTCAATTCTTTTATCATTTCAGTAGGAACACCGTCTAATCTCTCTTCAGGACCAGTTTTACCTGCTGAGAAACCAGCAGTCTGAATCTCAATTGAGCCTATACCCAGTATACGATCGAATGGACCTTGTTTGATGTCAATGTTCGTAATTGTTCTATAAGGGACGATCTTGTTTGATTTTGTGATTAGTCCTCGATTAACAAAGATCTCTTCATCTGTCACCTTATAATTAATAGTGAGATAGTAGTAGTGGATCATAATATACCCTACTAAAATAGTAATTAGTGCTATACCTGATGAGATGACAATAGAGGCATTAAATGGCCCAGGATAGTTGACTGTGTCATCAAAAAAGGATATGAGAAAGGCAACCCCATTAATAGAAATATAGGTAATTATTGTAACGAATAATAATATCATATTGTATTTCTTTCTCAATAATCTTTCAGGTCGAAATAGTGTGTTTGGAGTAATTGATTTCAAATTGGTAATCTCCTAATTATATAATGGACTCACACTTATAAGATATTTATTGACAAAAAGTCTTGTCAATGAAGAATTTGACTTTGACAAATATTTTTGTCATACTATTTTTTCTATTTTACATTCTTTGATTAAGGTCTTGTAACTCATCTAATATAGGTTTCAGACGGGTATTATCGGGTTGGGAGGCAATCATTGAGGTAAAATCAGGTGGATTTAAAAGTCTCATCCTCTCCAATATGGTTTCCTTGATTTCATCAGGAGAAATAAGACCTATGAGATTTTCTTCAGCCCCGGTATTAGCATTTGAACTTCCTGCGGTGTGTACTTTTACACAACCAATCCCAAAGACCCTATCAAATGGTCCACGTTTGATTTCAATATTGGTTACTGTCCTGAAGGGAACGGCCTTCTCCGTCTTGGTAATTATCCCCTTATGAACAACGATTTCAGTATCTGTGACCTGATACCAGATGGAATTATAATAAAAGTACATAAGTACCAAGCTGATTAAGATCAAAATTATCAGTATCAGAAATAAATATCCACCTCGACTGTCAAATACAGTACCTATCACCGATGCTATAATGTACGGTAAAACAAAGAATGAGATAAACACAGTGATAAATTTGTAGAGTAACAGTTTTGCAGGTAAAATCCGGGTGAATACCACAGTTGGCCGTTCAGAATCTATTACATCGCCTTCTGCCACCAGATTATTCAACCAGGTTACAATATTGTGACCCTTTACTGACAGTTGATATCCCGATACTGTCTTGACAACAATCTCAGAAAGTGCCCGAAGATGATAATTTAATTTACCAGTTGAGTGCTGACAATAGGGGAGCAATTCAGTATATGTAATTGTGGAATCTGATTCTTTTAAGCGATTCAATATCAACCTACGAGAGGGATGTTGTATGGATTTTAATAATGCTGAGACTGAGGGCATTAATTATGTACTGAATGATCATTTACTTGATTTTATGTCATGGATAATAGCCTAAAGATGAAAATTATTACATAAATTATTTGCTATAATTTAAATTGATTTCTGAATCTATAATCTGAATATAAATAGATAATTTTACAATACTTGTGTAAAATAAATCTTATGGAATTTCAGGAAGATGGTTTTGTGTCCTATGGTGGTTTGGCATTTGAGAATGTCCCGATTGATGAGGTTGATATTCTAATACAGGGCATACCCTATGATGGAGCCACCTCCGCAAAAAAGGGCGCATCACACGCCCCATCAGAATTTAGACTTGCATGTGCTGATCTTCAGACCATGACAAGGGATGGTATAAATCTTGAAAATACCGTTATAAGGGACATGGGAAATATACCCACCTTTCCATTATCTGGGGAGAGAACCCGTGATAGTATTGAGACATATTTTTCATACCTGCTTGATAACAGTTCAGCTCCTGTGATCAGTCTGGGTGGGGATCACTCCGTTGTTTATCCCCTGTTAAAATCACTCTCTAAAAAAGGAAAGGTTGCGGTTATCTGGTTTGATGCCCACCGTGATCTATTACCTGAATTGATGGGATCCAAATTTTCTCATGCCTCCCCTCTATTAAGAGCAATTGAGCTCGATAATATTGATCCAAAAAATGTGCTACTAGTCGGTACCAGGTATATGACAGCCGATGAACAGAAAATTGTGGATAAATACAATATAGATGAGTACAGGATGGTAGATATGGAGAATGATAATTTTAATATGGAAAAATTCAAGGATAAAGTCCTGAAAATCAGTTCAGAGGTGGATTTTGTATACGTCTCCATTGATATCGATGTATTAGATCCCGCATATGCCCCTGGAACTGGTACTCCAGTGGGAGGTGGAATGAGCACAAGCCAGTTGATGAGATATATCCGGGCAATACCAGTAAAGGTCAGAGCCATGGATATTGTCGAGGTGTCCCCACCCTATGATAATTCTGGAATCACCATCAAAGCAACTATGGGCCTGATGACTGAGATCATTGCTAAATTAACAGAGTATTGATAAATTTAATAATATGTTCAGAGCCTTTCAATTACATTTAACACACTTTTGATTCTCAATCACGGTATCTTTATCATCGCCATCAAGTTCTATCTG
>DAOUUM010000139.1 GCA_030668165.1 Candidatus Heimdallarchaeota archaeon | reverse complement strand
ATTAGGATGTGTGATTTCTCTCAACAGTTCCCCAAGTCTGGCTCGTGGTTCAGTTGCCATACCAGGATAGGCATAGCATAGCTTTTCTGCCTGTTCTTTCATAGCATCGATCACATATTTATGGGAATGCCCAATATTTACATTCATCAACTGAGAAGACCAGTCGAGATAGCGTTTACCATCCTCATCGTAGAAGTAAACACCTTCTGCTCTTACCACAGGAATAGGATTCCATGATTTTTGTGCAGTCCAACTGGCTAGCGTATATTCCTTATTTCTTTTAATCAAATCTGACATGCATTTTCTGCTCCTTTTAGTTTATAATCAATTTATTTTGATGTAGATTATGAATTTATTCGAGATTGTTAAGATTAATGTGCTCTTTGTGATAACGTTTGAATAATCTTTTCGACTCCAGCACATTTAGTTTTGGGCCAGCATCGGCATAAAATCTTATTATAATTTTCTCATTATTATTAATTGTGCCATAATCCATCTTTGTCGTCTCAAAAACATAGTTCTCAGTTTCCAGACCCTCAATAGGTTCTAGTGTAATCTCAGTAACGTTTTCTCTTCTTGATCTTTCAAGATTTTTCTTCCTTTTCAGGGATGCTTTCGAACGGGTGGCAAACTCGGACTGATTACTATCATCATTCTTGGCAGCAATGGCATAATAATCAGCCAGAAGATCCTCTAACTTGATTGCATATGTCATTACAGATCCAAACTGATTTAATTTGATATTTTTAGACATGATAATACCTTATTCCTTTGTTTAGGGCCATCTTTCAATAACGACCTTGTGATCGGTAAAGAAATGGATAGAATCAGGACCCTGACCATGGGTATCACCGAAAAATGAGTCTTTCATACCACCAAATGGAAATGAGGCGGATGGAGCAGCGACACCAATATTAATTCCAATATTACCAGCATTTACCTGGTATTTGAATTCACGAGCATATCCTCCATTATTTGTGAAGATTGAGGCAGCATTACCATAATTACTGGCATTGACCATTTCAACAGCCTCGTCAAAAGATGATGCGGTCATAATACTCAATACGGGACCAAATACCTCTTCCTTAGCCAATGTTGTCTCCTTGGCAACATTTTCAAAAATAGTTGGTCCAATAAAATTACCGTTTTCATAACCCTCGACCTTGAAACCACGGCCATCAATTGCGAGTGTAGCACCCTCTGATAATCCCTGATCAATCATTCCCAAAACACGATCTCTTGATGCTGAGGAGATAATTGCACCCATCTGAGTACTATCATCGAGACCATAACCGGTTATCAGATTCTTTGTCTTTTCTAGCAATTTACCCATGAACTGATCATAAATATCACCAACTATAACCACAACGGATCCAGCAAGACAACGCTGTCCAGCACAACCATAGGCACTTCCAAGTATGTTTAGCACTGCTGCATCGATATTGCAATCATCCATCACTACAAGATAATTCTTTGCCCCACCCTGGACCTGTACTCTTTTGCCATGTCTGGCACTGGTTTCGTAGATGATTTTTCCCACTTTTGAAGAACCAACAAAACTGATACCCACCACATCCGGGTGTTCCATCAGGGCATTGGCCGATTCAACTCCACCATTGACGAGATTAACCACACCTTCTGGAAGGCCTATGTCATCCAGCATTTCAAATGCAATCTTCATGCTCAGGGGAGTTTGTGGTGAACTTTTCAAAACATATGTGTTTCCACAAGTAATAGCCGTTGGCAGGAACCATAGTGGTACCATAAATGGAAAATTAAATGGAGTTATGGCTGCAAACACCCCAATTGGTTGTCTCTCAGCGGTCTCATCAATTCCAGATGCAATATCCTCGGTTTTGAATCCTGTCATCATTGAGGGCACACTGAATGCAAATTCAATACTCTCAATAGCACGTCGAACCTCACCTCTGGCCTCATCAATAGTTTTACCACTTTCAATAACCACCGTTGAGGAGATCTCCTCGAATCTCTCCTCACATGCTTCCTTGTATCGATGCATGTATCTGGCTCTGCTTAGTATTGGAGTTCGTCTCCATTCAACAAAGGCATCACTTGCAGCCTTCACTGCAGCATCCACATCATTTCTGTTTGAATCAGGACATTCAGCCAGGATTTCTTGGGATGCTGGGTTAACAACAGGTGTATATTTCTCTGTTGTTGGTACAACCCATTCTCCGTTGATATAATTTTGTACTCTCTCTGTCATGTAATCTTACTTCCATAATTTTAGGTTTAATTGTATTGCTGGTACTAACATTAATGTGATATGTCTTTTAGTAATTATTTTACAAAATTTCCAGAGGGACCACGTTTGATGAATTGACCATATCCCTGACCACCAACGCATTTTCCATCCTTGGCAATTATCTTACCACGAAGTAATGTCATGGAGGCAACTCCCTTCATTGTCTTACCCTGATAGGGACTCCAGTCACAATTGGTCTCCATATCACGATAGTCAACTGTCATCTCTTTCTCCGGATCAAAGATCACAATATCTGCATCTGATCCAGGTAACAAAGCACCTTTTTGGGGGTACATTCCAAATACCTTTGCTGGATTGGTACTACCAATCTCAACCATCCGGTGTAGATTGATTTTCCCTTCACTCACACCCTCGTAAAGAAGCGGAAGCATCAGTTCACTTCCAGGCATACCAAAGGGAATTTTGGTAAAATCACCCTTCCAAAGTGCTTTTTGCTCGGTATTGAAAGTACAGGTGTCTGTCCCCACAACAGATAATGATTGATCATCTAGGGCTTCCCATAATTTTTCTCCATCTTCAGGTTTCTTTATTTGAGGACAGGTTCCGAATAAATGTCCATTCTCGCCTCTGAATTTTTCATCATCTAGGTATAGATACTGGGGACAGGTCTCTCCAATTACATTGAGTCCCTTTTTCCGGGCTTGTCTCACCATATCCGCACTCTCTTTAGTTGATAGATGCACAAAATATAGAGTTCCTCCGGTGTATTCTGCCCAGGTGATAGCCCGTTGGACTGCCTCAAATTCTGTTGCATTTGGACGTGTCATTGTATGGAGATATGCACCATGTTCCTTCATTTCAGCCTCATTGTGATGTGCTGTTTGAAGTGAATCAATAAGATCCATTGATTCTGCGTGTACTTGTATCATACCACCATGTTTCTTGGTCTCTTCCAAACCTGCAATAATACTGGGATCGGTTGATAACCAGCCCTCATTTCTGTAAATCATGAACATTTTGAAACTGGTTACTCCATCTCTACACATGGGACCAATCTCTGCTTTGATATCATCAGTCCACTTGGCAATTCCACCGTGTAGCCCATAATCGATATAAACATCACCATCAGCCTCTTCTCTTCTTTTTCTGATTGTCTCAACCAGGGTATCACCAGGCTTTTGGATGGCAAAATCTATTAACATGGTAACTCCACCCGCAGCTGCTGCCCGAGTACCTGTGATCCATGTGTCTGCACTCACTGTTCCTCCGAATGGAAGGGAGAGATGTACATGTCCATCTATCATACCTGGCATAACTAGTTTACCAGTTGCGTCAATTACTTCTGTATTACCATTAGATGTTAGATTTGCACCGATTGTTACAATTTTACCATCTTTAATTCCTATATCAGCAACATATTTCTCATATGCTGTGACTATAGTTCCGCCTTTAATTATTGAATCCATTTGATATCTAAAAGAAACTCACTCTGAGTAATATAAGCTTAATTAGTGGCGTGAAATATTATGTAAAAATTTTATATACAAATTCCAAATTAGAACAGTATTAATGGTATTTTTTCAGGTGAATCTATTGAACAGAAAAGATTAAATTAAGACAATACATTTTATGGATAGGCAAGATAATGACTGATACTCAATATAACTTAATTCCAGATAAACCTGAGATAGTTACTTCTGAAATTGAGGTTGTTAGTTTTTTCAATAAAATGGATCCTCGTGAAATCATATCTGAGCTTATTGAGGGAAATTATGTTCTCATTGAAGATTTCTATAATAATGGCTTACAGGTACTGGAAGAACTAAAAAAGGGGCTTAGAAGAAATCATAAGAGTAAGAATTTTCAGGGACAGCGGGATTATCGGGCTGCATTCAGAAAAGCATCTCATAGATTGTTAGTTATGGTTGTGGATCATAAACTTGAAGTCAAAAAAGCACCTGAAATTGGCTGGCTAAAAATATTGTATCCTGAGGATAATGAATTTTTGATCTCCTTTCCTGATCTTCAGGGTCTCAACAGTTCCTGGCAGTGGTATCTGAAAGGCCTAGAAATTGAAATCTTGAAATTAAAGATCCATCCTTTCTATGGCACATATTTTCCTACCAGATTTGATCATCTAATGCTTTTTGACAAGTGGTTGAAAAAATACGAAGGAAAAAAGAATAATGCTATTGATATTGGAGTAGGTAGTGGAGTATTGTCATTTCAGCTGTTACAAAATGGTTTTTCAAGGGTCTTAGGAACTGATACCAATAAAAATGCCATAATTGGAACCACCCAGGAGAGTGAACGGCTCGGGTTTTCAGATAGATTAACACTGAAATACGGGGATCTATTTGCAGAATGTGATATTAAAGCCGATTTGATTGTATTTAACCCCCCGTGGTTGATTGCCAAGCATCAGCTGGCTGAAGGAATTGATAAGGCAATTTACTATGAGGTTGATTTATTCCCACGCTTTTTTGAACAGGCCAAACAACACCTGGAAGAAGATGGCAAGCTGATTCTATTATTTTCTAATCTAGCTGAGGTCATTGGGGATAGTGACCATCCCATTCTTGATGAATTGAACAAGGGAGGTAGATTCAAAAAGGAATTATACATGCAGAAAGGAGTAAAACCCTCATCAAAAAAGACAAGGAGAAAGAATTGGCGGAAGGATGAGAAAGTTGAATTATGGGTATTTACTCATATATAGAGGTAAATTTATACCTAATCCATAGAGACATTATTTTTTTACTGTTTTGGTTAGTTTTACATAAATTCGGGAATTACATGCTCTCCGTATTCTGCTACAATCTTCTCCTCTGCTACACATATTTAGTAAGGTAAAATTTTGTGTAAAAATTATGGATTAATCCATAGCAATATTAGTTTAATAAATGTAAAATTGATATCTTTCTGAATTCGAGTATTTCTTTTAGAAGTCAATATATTCATTGGATCTTAATTTGCCATTTTCTATTAAATTAACCATGATTTTCATATCTTCAACAGGATCTCCGATCATAGGACTGGCAACTGCATTTTCTTTCCTCCAAGGATGAAAATGATGCGGTTTTGTCTTAACCTCCCAATTCTCGTCGTAATTATCAAATCTTATTCTATCAAGTGATGTCTGGGAAAAGATGATGGAATAAGAATATTCATTACAGTGGTTATATTGTACATATAAAATACTACCATCGAACAAAAGTATCTTAATTCTAGACAAGTGTGAGATCACATTTATCTGTGAAATGATATCTTTTAGATGTACATTTAGATATTCTAATGCAATATTCAGTTTTGGATCTGGTATTTAATTCAACCCCAAGATGTTTTTATATCGTATAACTCATCAATTGTTTTTTGTAAATATTTCAGAGATACTGCATCATCCTCTGCTTCTTTGAGAATTCCAGTTTTTGAATCATTTAATAAAGACTGAAGATCCGAATAACCCCATTTATCAAGGATTTTTTCCATCTCCGCTTTAAGAAAATGCAGCTTGGAGTCAACGAGGCCAATCGCAAATGATTTCTCCATAGTTATTGAATCACTCATCAATAATATGACTGCATATTTCTATTTAAATATTGATACAAGCATTGATTTGAAGTATAATAAAAATATTGAGAACTGTAATTTCTACAGCTTCATACATAATTGCTTAATGGATGAAATCCGGATCAGAAGCACACAAAATATACTATCTGAATTCGGGAATTACATGCTCTCCGTATTCTGCTACAATCTTCTCCTCTTCGCCACACATGAGGTAAATATTGAACTGGGTGACTCCAATTCTCTCAAGTTCCTTTATTTTCTTAACATGGTCTTCTGGAGTACCTATGATTCCAAATGCATCGATAACATCATCAGAGATGAAATCAAGATGTCCTGAATCCTTATCTGCATGCTTTCCATAATCATAGCCCTTTCTATCCTTGATGTATTTTGTGAAATAATGGGGGATATCATCAGATTCCAGACCATATTTCTCTACAATATCTGAAACATGATTACCAACCATTGCGGGGAACCATTTGGTCTGTTCTCTACCCTTCTCAATATCTCCCATCCAGACTGGAGCAGCAGACATTATTTTATAATCACTCATGTCTCTTCCAGCTGCTTTTCCAGCATTCAATGCCTGATCACTGAACCATTTCACAAGCTTGGGGTCACCTAATTGTATTACCAGACCATCTCCATACTCGCCAGCAGCTTTCAGTGCCTTGGGACCGTATGCAGCTATATGTACCTTTAATTCATGATCGCCAGCCCATGGAAATTTGGCCTTTGTATTATGGTAGGCAACCTCTTCACCTTTGACCATGCCTCGTACCGCATCAGCAAACTCACCCATGTGTTTTACTGTCATAGGTTTCTTTCCAAGAACTCTTCTAGAACTGTCTCCTCGTCCCAAACCCAGTTCAAATCTACCACCACTCTGTTCCAACAAAGTTGAGAATAAACTGGCTGCAACTGACCATTCTCTAACACCCGGATTTGTTACCAGGGGTCCAAATATCATCTTCTCTGTTGCCTCCATGCACATTGCTATGTTTGGATAGCAATCACGCCACAAGACATGAGAATCAAAAAACCAGCCATATTTAAAACCAGCTACTTCTGCCTGATGGCATAGAGCAACTGTTCTTCTTCGTGTTATATCGCCTTTGAATGTAATACCAAAATCCATAATTTAACCTTCTTATTTATTAAAATTCTAACGAATAAGCAATTTACTAAGCACGTAAATAAAACTCTTACGGGGAACTTAGAAAAAAAACTAGTGAAAAGTGCGTTTTTTATATTTAACGATAATATTAACTTTCGTGAAATTTATAAAATAATTATTATCATACTAATCACTATACAGAGTGTAATTTATTTAAAATCACCATAACTTGAATTTATCATAATATAACAATAATCACATATGAATTCTCAATAATTTATTAGGTATGATCAATAAAATTTTAGTATGACATTCCTTATATTTTACATATGGGAGTAAATAGTCTTGATTTCAAAGAATTTCAAAGATATAAATTAATATCAGAACTTTCTTTATTA
This sequence comes from Candidatus Heimdallarchaeota archaeon, assembly GCA_030668165.1. Classification (GTDB taxonomy): domain Archaea; phylum Asgardarchaeota; class Heimdallarchaeia; order Heimdallarchaeales; family Kariarchaeaceae; genus JAJRQD01. The sequence continues at coordinate 90 of DAOUUM010000139.1, read as the reverse complement.
ATTGATAGAGTCAAACTATTTGAAACAAAACACCGGATGAAACTGGAAGAATTTGAGAAAAAAATAAAGAATGATGATGAACATTTCGCT
>DAOUUM010000580.1 GCA_030668165.1 Candidatus Heimdallarchaeota archaeon | reverse complement strand
CAGAAAAAGCAGAGGATTATGAACTGGGTGATGTGATCGTCTATGCAGACTCCGATAACAGCCCAAATGTGATCCATCGGATTATAGATATTGTTGTAGATGGGGATGATTATTACTTCAGAGTGAAGGGAGACAATCCACTGAGCAATAAAGATCCAGATGATTCTGTTATAGGCACACTCATACCTTATGATAATGTGCTTGGCAAGATTGTGAGCCGTGTACCCATACTGGGCCATATATCACTGGCAATCCAGCAGAATGATGAAATCAAAATTATTGTCTTTGCTCTGGCAATTATAATGGCTTTATCCATTGTATTTTGGCCTGAGGATGAGGAGGATGATAAAGAAGAAAGGGTAACCATAGGTTTTGGTATATTTATCAGAGGTTTGATGAATAAATTAAATTTCAAGAAACACTATAATGAATTATCTAAGACTGATAATTACAAAATCAAGATGATTGGTATTGTATTAATTTTGATGCTCACTCTCACTCCGCTAGTACTACCAACTTTCCTGAACACCCAGGATACCCTGGATGAGACCGGGATAGCATACATTGAGGTGAATTATGTCAGGGAATTAACAGACAGTGTCGGAGGAAATAGTTATGATGCCCTGTTCATGCAGTTGCTGGTAAATTTTGTTGACAAATCAGGGGGATTATCACAGCTAACCGAGTTCGATGTATTTGTGTATACTGATCTAGATGATCCAAGTACAGAGATCAGCCATACTGTGTGGAATTCCATGAGAGATATCAAGGGAACAGTTACTGTTGGTGGTTATATCCTGATTGATCATGAAGATGTTCCCACAAGCGATACACTGCTTTACATAGTAGTTGAATACAAAATTCACAAATTATTCTCAACTACTACTGATGAATACATGGATACCTACAATTATCTCGTTGACAGTTGATTAATTAATTCGTAAGAAATAGTTCATCATAAGATGGAATTATGATAATATAGACAATCATTACTCCAATATTGGAGATTGTAATTAATACAAACCTAGCTGATTAAAATAAAGATCTATTCAAAACTTATTTAGAAATTAATTACAGAATTTGTTCGAAAGCCTTATATATTAATTGTAAGTTACTTATGATTAGATGGGACTTCTGTAAAAAAGAAGTTTACCACTGACTGGTGAATAATAAAAAATGTTAGCACTATACAAGAAAAAGAGAGCTGTCTCTCCCGTAATCGCAGTAATTCTACTTATTGCACTGACTGTAGCAACAGTTGCCATCATCTGGCAAGTTGTATTGCCACTACTATCAACTGGAACTGTTAATTTAACTCCCGTAACTACAT
>DAOUUM010000483.1 GCA_030668165.1 Candidatus Heimdallarchaeota archaeon | reverse complement strand
TGTCTTTACTACCCAAGTAATGACTGGTAAAATGCAAGTGTAGCCTTCTGAAAATCCTTGTTGGCAACAATATTGCTATAGGAGATTATCTGGTTCACAGTACCAATTGGCTGGAATATTGATTTCAATTCCTCTGGTATTTGCATTGTCAACGCATTCACGAGTGGTCCACAATTGATAATATAATACTCCCTGCTGTGAAATAGTATCGGTCCATAATCATATTTTTTGATCAATCCCAGTTCAATATGTATCTCAATCACTATTCCGAGTGCCTGGTTTATCAATTCCTCTCTTTCCTTCCAATCCCTGCAATCAGAGATTCTTGTGATTATGGGAGACAGTTCCCCATAGATGCTTGTCGATTCAAATGCTCTTGCTGTCCATTTGGTGTAGGGAATGTATCTCCTATCAAGATGAATTGCCAGCCTGATTATACGATTCACCAACGAGGATGCAATCTGTCTAGAACCGATTTCACTCCCGGTATCCCCTGTTCTTGACATGAATACCTGTTCCTCGACGATATGGTTCCACTCACCCAGTATGGCATAGATCCATACCACTCGGGGATAGTATCTGAGATACTCCCTTGCCTTGTTCAGCCCACCAGAATCGTCTCTGAATACCTCGCCAGAGACACATTCAAGCAGACTCTGTTCGGGAAACGATAACCACTGGGCCATTGATAGTTGTGATAGCTCAACTATTTCATTTATCTGAAGATTCAGTTTTTGATTGATGAAATTTTGTACAGTGCTGGTCTGTATGCGATGATTGATCCCTGAGCCAAGGTTATTAACCATCAATTGCACCCCCTTATCATCTGCCTCTCCCCAGTTAGTGGAGTATCCAAGAAATTTATCAGGTAATTCATCTCTGAAAAACTGATCAAGTTTCTCAATTAATTGTTCATCAGGCACAAACAGATTGAGTCTCAGACCCCAGTCATGATCCTGCGAGATCTCATCATCGTAACCAAGGACCTCTGAACCAGCCCCCAGGAATGCTGCTGCATACTGCAATTCAGGATATCTGCTACCCAGCATGGGCTCTATTATCTCATAAAAAAATCTCTTTGCCAGTTCAATTCCTTTCAAATGCTATTCCTCTAAATCTAGACATGGGATCACGTCTACAAATACTTTTCAATATCGACGATCACTTGTCTTGATTTATCCTCGTTTTAATATTACATAGTACCTCAGATTATCCAGTGCTGGATCCACTCATTCTGAGAACTTGATATATTACGAATCGGGATTGGAATGTTTATTCAGCATCACGAAATCCCACAGTGGTTTTTTACACTGTTGGGAGCAGATGATAAATTATTTTACAAAATCTGCCAATGACCATGAGTACATAAAATATTGAATTTTCAAATACTTATTATGTTTATCAGTATAGGTCATGTATCAAGATTGGCAGGAGTATCAAAATCCATACTCAGAAGATGGGAGAGGGATGACTATCTCCTGCCAGAGTACAGGACGAATGGAAATCACAGAAGAGCCCTATATAGGAGAATTATGAATTTCCTTGGATTGAGTAAAGATAAATCGGAGAAAGAGTTATTTATCTATCTAAGAGTTAGTTCAGCTAGACAGAAGGATGACCTGAAAAGACAGATTACAAGTCTTGAGAATTATGCAAAACCTACGAATTGTAAAATTAACGGAGTTCACAAGGATATAGCATCAGGTTTGAATGATGAGAGAAAGAACCTTCTGAAACTGATTACAGATATACCCCCACAAAATTGCCGGATTATATTTTGTGCGCCTACAGGGACCGTAGCGCGCGCTTTGTAACTAGACTGCTGGAACAATTCTGTAATATTTATGATGTACAACTAATAGAGACACAGATCAAGGATATAACAGAGGAGGAGAACCTTGCCCATTCAATAGTTGCCATTTTGTCTTCATTTTCAGGCAAATTGTACAGATCACGGAGGGGAAGAATCAAAGAGATTCAGGCCAGTGCATGAGTTTTTATATGATTCATGCATATTTACCTCATGGTGATGCGAACCTATACCACTGGTCTATCTCTGAGACACGTTCCAAGAAGAGACCGTGGAGTGGTGAAGAAGAGGTTGGCAGCTATAGTTCAGCAACTAAGCGATGAGAATATCAAGCATTGTCAAAAACATGCACACGAGGTGGTCAATCACCTCATTGTCCGGAATATTGATAATCATTGCATCATGAACCCACTACCAGAGTTAAATGGGAAAAAAGGAAAATACGGGGTGAATGAGCTGATGAAGAAGATTGGGGTTGCATCCAATCACCTTCACAGCGGATATCACCAGTTACTCACCTCCTGTAAGGGATATCTGGATAGAGTGAATAAATTAAGAGAGATTTTTGAATTCATGGAGGATAATCCAGCTGAGTTTATCAGCTGGATACTCTGGCAGAGATCCACCTATGCAAATAAAAAATTTGCAAGAAAATGGGGTGTGAATTTCTGGTATGTGGATAATCTGATGAGAGGTGTACATGCTAAGTATTTTGATAGCAATT
>DAOUUM010000521.1 GCA_030668165.1 Candidatus Heimdallarchaeota archaeon | reverse complement strand
ATCACGTGCAGGTGATTACGGTCGTGGATTTGCAGTGGTTGCGGAGAGTGTAAGAAAATTATCGGATCAATCAAAAATTGCGGCTGAAAGTATAGCATCTGTGGCCAAGGAGATTTCAGTTACTCTGGAGGGATCACTGAATGAAATCACCTCTGCCATGTTTAATATCGTTGCTGTCTCAGAGGAAACTGCTGCAAGTGCTGAAGAGGTAGCCGCTAGCAGTACACAGATGGTAGAGACAATATCACATTTCACTCAAATGGCTTCTGATCTCTCAGAAATATCAGTTGAAAATAAATAAATGAGAACACCGAAAGATATGTAAGAATTCCTAAATATGGAGTTCAGCAAGAATACCAATTGATCGAGAGAATTACAGAAGATGACTCCATTTAGACCCTCAAAAAAATTCATGATTCAAGAGTTTCAAACAGTCCCTCCAATTTCTGAAGTTTGATATTGAGATGAAGTATCATTGTGTATGTGGCCACAATACCGGCATCTGGATAGGGAAAGGTGCTCCCAGCATAGGAAAGATTTTTTGCACCCTCCCACAGGCCATTGTATCGATTCATATCAATGAAATTCCTCAATATCTTTTGTAGCTCCAGTCTTACCTGTTCCATTCTAATTCTGTACGTTAGCTGAGTGCGACCCATGGTAATTTTCAGATTTATAATATTTAAACCACTGAATTTTTAATAAAATAATTTTCTCATTGCAAGGTTAATTTTTCAAAAAGTTCTATAAGTTTCATAATCAAGTCATTCTCGCCCTTTGAAATCTTTCCATCTTCGAGCATAATTGCACGGGCATCCTGGAGTATCTTCTTCTCAATAATTTGGATGTCCTCCATCTCATCTCCTGTCACCAATTTATCTTCTATCGCATCATTCACCAGTTTTGAGTATGAGAACATATTATCTCTGAAATTATTAAGGAGATTGGTCTCATCATCCTCTGTGAGATCCTTCTTTAGGCGATTAACCTTGATTATTATATCTCTTGCCACATCCAATTTGGATTTTGCAGTTTTGTGAAAATCTTTCATATCTTCCATGCTACTACTTCATGAACAACATATATAAAGTTCAAGAGTAATAATTGTTGCTTTGAACACAAAACGTTTTACATGACGAAATCTGCCATGTACTCTGAAAACAGAGTCTGTCAGGGTTTTGTGGACCTGACAAGGTAAATTGCCGCATTTTTGTGGGTATTTACCATTTTACCGCACCTTTTGCAGGGTGCGATATCATATTGATTTTTTGAGATATCTCTTTTCAAGTTTCCACCACAATCCACATGTATTCTTGATGAATTGTAGGCAGATACTTTTTGCAGTTTCACATCATTTTTGCTGAATTTTCTGACTGCAAGTACCTCCCTTGCATAGAGTGAGGTATCATCAGCCATACCCTCGATAGCCCTGGCAAGTGCTCCCCTGGTACCATAGGTACGAACATCCAGATCCTCGATCACCAGTGTTTCCGCACCACTGCCAACCATCTGCTGACCCACCCAGTTGGCAAGTCTCAGGTGAAAATCTTTTCTCAGGTTTTTCTTGCGTCTGTACAGGGCATCTATCTGGAACTCATAGATTTTTTGTTTCCATGTACTTGTGGTCTTATCCTTAAGGTTCTGAAGATATGCAATTCTATCCAGTACCACATCCCATCTTCTCGATTGCTCTAGTAGTTCTGCTGGCATGCTGATATCAAGATTGCTGACCACCGCATATCCTCCACGTCTGTTCAGATCTATCCCAATTGTATCCACCGGATCAACATTGATCCGTTGTTTCAGATGATCTGTTGCTATGAAATCATCAGTCTTCCCCTCGAAAATCAGCTGAATATCCACCACATTGGATCTTGGAGGGAGAACAACCATTGATCTCAGTTTAATATTATTAATTGTATTATCAATAATTTTTCTCATCTTGCGTGAGGGGTATACTCGAACGACAATGGCATCTTTCCATCTATCCCCAATGAACTTGAAGCTCAGCTCAAAATATCCTTGCGTTCTCATCAATTCAAGTGATTTCTCATTATTCTCGCGTCTGATCACGTATTTGGGTCCTGAGACCATCTGATATGATATTTTTTGTTTTTTATTATTATTAATATTTTGTTGAAACGGAATTTTCAGCAGTTCTGTTACCCTGGCAGTTAATATCTGATTTATCATACCCCTGTAATCCAGGAGGTAGACTTGCGCAAGGATTGCTCTGAATACCGGCATCCAGCTACGATGAAGATCCTGATTATCCACCCACATTTT
>DAOUUM010000570.1 GCA_030668165.1 Candidatus Heimdallarchaeota archaeon | reverse complement strand
TCATTACTAGTGGGGACTGTTCTTATGATGGGATCAATTGTATTGAGTTCCATTTTTGAGAGGATTAATCGCAGAGTGGCCATCGTTTCGGTTTTATTACTAGTTCAGACAGTCATATTCCACCCCTGGGATAATATCTCGGTATTTTTCCTGATACTGTCTCCACTCTCATTCATCCTGATATTCTCTTACCTGTTAGGTGATAAAACCGATGCTGATAAATCCGGGATAAATTATTCCCTATTTGGATATCTAATACTTGTTGTGCTGATCTACGTATTGCTTATTTATGAGCTGTATCTTCTATTCCCACTTATTGGCTTCTCCCTGCTGATTTTCGTATTGAACAACAAGCATGATCCCGAGATCAGAATAGATTTATCATTTAAGAGGTACAGGATTGTGTATGTCACCTTACTAATTTCCATTCTATTCTTACCCATGATTTACCAGGCAGTGCCTGCAGAAAATATTGCACAGCCAAATTTACGGGTCATGTCCTACAATATTCATTATGGAACTGATTTTGAGGGATTTGATGCTGTCGATAGATTGGTTGAGTTTATTGAGCTAAATGAACCCTCCGTAATTGCATTCCAGGAGATGACTGTGGTGACTCCACTAAATGGATTTGGTAATGTCTACGGCAAATTGATTCGGGAGTTGGGCAGATTTGGCTTCAGCAACTACGTGATATCATCTGGTGATCAGTACTCACTGGTAAATGCAGTATTCTCACTCTACCCGATCGTATCCTCAACAACAATTGAGATTGTGCCTGTGGTGGAGTATCAGAGAACTGCAATTGTAGCCAATATTGAGGTTGGAGGAAAAATCGTATCTGTTGTGTCAACACATCTGACCAATGTGGGCAGCTCCAATGGTACCGTTGAGAGGGTACTGCAGGTGGAGAATCTGCTAGATCAACTGCAAGCTCTGCCTAGCTTGAGTAATAATCAAATCCTTGCGGGAGATTTCAATACAAGACCAACATCCGATGAGTATCAGATATTGACCAGTAATTATATTGATTCATGGATTAGCTGGACAAACAGTTCTGATGGATACACAGCCCCATCAGATGATCCGAACAAGAGAATAGATTATATCTTCTATTCAAATATGCAGTTGTTCAGTTTTGAACTGATACAGACAACTATCTCTGATCATCTACCACTGATTTGTGATTTTAATGGTACAATTAGTAATAAGCCGTCGTGAATATTAGTTTGGGCTTTACTTATGTTTTATAGATCAGATAAATTGCTTTACTATTTGAATCTAATTTTTAATTTGTAATAATTATTCATTTGCTTTCGGCAAAGGCAGATATGTAATCAATTCATAATTTCGTAAAAAATTCACACCTTATAATGACCAAGCTTAATCATTTCAACCACAATTAAGGAGGAAATATGGGTATCATAATCAGCTCTATGAAAATTGGACGAAATCCCATTTATCATAATTTTGTAAAAATTAGAAGCTTCCTCAAGAGTTGGCCATTTCCAAGTTTGATAGTATTGATTCCATTTTGCTTTAACATAGTCTGTTGCCATTTTCATGGGACAGGGTAATTTCATGTAATCTATTGGAATTTCAAAGAATTCAAAGATTGGCCTAATGAATTTGACGAAATCATAATCTGTATTCCAACTAATTATTCTTTTACCAGATATTAGAGACGCTACCTCTTTCCAAACACTCTC
>DAOUUM010000245.1 GCA_030668165.1 Candidatus Heimdallarchaeota archaeon | reverse complement strand
TCCCACTATAGTGAAACTGACGAGGGGGCCTTACAGGAATTGGTTGATCTCGAACTCACTGTGTCTGCGTTTGCAAGTACTCAATTTGAGAAATTTATGACTAGGTTAGTATTTCAAACATCATCGGGGTTGGTATCTACTACAATATCAGATTTCAATCATGATTTTCAACTGGTAAAGGGGATATTAGACGATAGAGACAATGAGGGATATAATTTTACACTATCAAATCCTGATTTATTCACTCCCCTGATAGTTAATAATACTATTTTTAATGAATTTGAGACAATGATGGATAATACATCCACCAGTGCTTATTCACAGTTCCTTGACATGGAGAGTCAAATCACAACAAGTTTGGAAGATATAGCAGACTCGGGTTCGGAATTGAGAAATAATTTTAAATCAGCTTCTGAGCGATACGTTGAATACATAAACCAGATGGGTACCTCAGATTATGGAATACTTGGCAATTTAACAGATACAATGGTAACAGTACACACTAATCTGAATACTACTAACGTCAGCAATCACACCTATGGATTGGAAATGACCCTGATGTTTGATGAACTATATCAGGAACTAATAGATCTGATTATAGTCTGGAGCAATACTCAGGTAATAGGCTTTGGAACCAATGCAACTGATCCCAATTACATCCAGGATAAAATCAACGATTTCAATAATGAACTCACTATAAAAGATAAAACAATACATGATTTGGTTGAGAAGATAAACAGTACCTCAGACTTTAGAGCTGAGGATCGAACCGCTTTGGGAATTATATTTGAGTTGTATCATGATGAATTGGAACCAGTATTTAATGATTTACTGGATGAATTATCCAATTTTTATGATTATCAGATCGAACTCGAGGATATTAGAACAGAATTACTTAATCCCTTAGTTCTATTATTTAGTAAATCTATTACCAATATCAAAAGGGTAATAATTCAGGAACAAACAGCCTTCAGAGGTGCATTTGATGATGTAAAGATTCAGATCAACGAGGATTTGAATAACCTAATCACAACACTTTCTATTGTACTTATTGTTTCTGTGGCAATAGTGGTCCTGACAACCAATATCACAATTATTCTTTCTTTCAGAAGACTAAATGCAAAATTCAGAGATGTTACTGGAGGCAATCTGGCAATTGATATTGCGGATGAGTACAGTGGAACTGAATTGGGTCAGATTGAAGGTGATTTTGACAATCTTGTCAAACAACTGAGAACCACATTATTCACAGTACAGACAACTGGTGACAGATTGAGTGGAATCGCAGAAGAGTTGGCTGCAGGATCTGAAGAAGCCAGTGCCTCCATAAAAGAAGTCTCAGATACCATGAGAGAATTTGCAGGAGGAGCCTCAGAGCAAAATATCATGCTCAACAGAATTATCGAAAAACTGGAGGATAATCGTGTTGAGGTTAATATCTCAGCAGTAAGAATAGGAGAGGCATCTGCATTCGTGCACAGAGTTGCCAAGAGAACAAATATCCTGGGATTGAATGCCTCGATTGAGGCTGCAAAAGCAGGGACCTATGGTCTTGGGTTCAATGTTGTAGCAGAAGAGGTTAGAAATCTCGCAGATACGACAAAGGAATCTGCCACTGAAATCGCAAACAATATTGAAGATGTGCAAACGACAATCACCACGCTGATTGATGATATTTTAAGAGAGATTGAAATTGTCAGGGAAGTATCTGAGAACACAGCAGCTGGTTCAGAAGAGGTTAGTGCGGCCACAATAGAGCAGGTAACCATGCTGAAAGAGGTTGCCGATACATCAAATGATCTATCTTTACTGGCCCAGGAAATGACCAATGTGCTAAGTAGATTTCAGCTTGTTAAAAAATAGAACCAATTTAATCTGATTTGTTATACTCTGCAATAATTAGATTTGATAAATCCTCAGTGATAACATCTAATTCTCTATTACCATCAACTTCAACAAATTTTGGTCCAAGGAAGGATTCATATTTCATTTTTATGTATTCCAGATGTTGTCTGTTTTCAAATTTTTCGATGACATTTCTATTCTCCCTACTTAATCTTTCAAGAGCTGTCTCCACATCAATACTCAAATAAAATCCCAGATCTGGCATGGGGGACATCTTATTAACCTCCTGGATCCATTCCACAGGCACTCCCTGTGATGATTGGTAAACATATGATGATATCGCATATCTATCTGTTACCACTATGTAACCCTCTTGAAGAGCTGGTTTGATCTCATTGTGGTAGTGTTCCAATCTATCCGCGGCAAATAATAATGCATCAACATGGGGATCACTCTTCTCATTTCTCAGGTACTCTCTTAGTAATAGTCCGAGTTTTTCTCTTGTTGGCTCCTGAGTTATCTTAATCTTGTATCCCCTTTCACTTAGATACTGATATATTTTCTTTACCTGCGTGGTTTTACCCGATCCATCAATTCCCTCGACTGAAACGAAAATACCATCTGGATTTCCCATGTTTTTATTGAATATCTATAATATTTAAACGACAAGAATGTGATTGCACATTTTGTTAATTATCGCTGTGTGAAATTTGTTACCAATTAAAACAATGTGACTATTGAAATTTTAAACGAAAGTATAGTATTCAATTCAATAATAAAGCGTAATTTTATTATCTCATAATTTTATATGCGTTGATAGGAATAATAGGATAGGCGAGTCGGATTTGACAAGTTACAAGATAAAGATCGATAAGAAGTTCAAGGACAATCTAGACCTAATAGCTTCACATAAGAAACTGACAATTGAATCCATGCTAGAAGAAGCTGTTAATATTTCATTGAGTCAAGTGATGTCAAAATACATTATTGAGCTATACAAAGAGGGTAAAATTAAGGCCAGAGAGGCTTGGAAGAGATCTGGATTGGAATATCAAGACTTTCAGAACAGAGCAACCTAAACAATTGAGAGACAAAATGAATTATTTTTACCAAGTCAATAGTTGAGTTTTTAATTCATAGATTGCCTGATTATTTAGTTTGCCTATATTCGAACCTAGTATTGCAGGAGAGAAGGAACTGTCACAAGTAGGGTATTTAATTACAGATGAAAAATATGAAGAAGCCCTAATTTTGTCTAAAATTGCATTGAAAATATTCCAACAGAGAAATGACCTCAAACAGATCAATTTCGCCACAGGGAGAATATATCATATTCAGGGATTGATGTTAAATAGGGAGAATAAATTAAAAAATTCTGCCAATGCCTTTGGGCAGGCAGTGGTAAATTTTCAAAATTCCGGGGATAAATTTGAGGCTGATATCCTTCAAGAAAAACAAATCGATAGTTTGCTTCTCCATGGAAAAAATAACGCTGATAAAAAATTATTTGAGGTTGCTGCCCAATCCTATGAAGAGGCTGCGATTATATACAAGAATAGAGGTGAACCGATCAAATCCCTGGAAATCAGAGCCAAGGCTTATGTTTTCAGGGCAGCATCAGTTAACAATCCATCAGATAGGCATGATTTTCTCACCAAGGCAGTTTATTTATTCAGGGATTGTGGGATTGAGAACCCGAGAATACAGGGACATCTGGAATATTATTCCGCCCTGGCAAATAGATCATCAAATCCCACAAAGGCAATTTTGCACCTTGAAAGTGCCATATTATACTATAAGAAGATTGGTAAGAAAACCATGATAAAAAATTGCAGAAAATTGATTACCGAACTTAGCAAAGAGTTATTCTAAAATCTATATTGGCGCTCAATCATAATAATCGTGTGAAATGCATCATTAATTAGTTCTCATCATTTTTGACCAAATCAATATTTTCCCTTTATCATTATTTTATGAAATAGTTGAAATAAATCAATCCGGTTTAATTATGATTTAAATACAATTGTTGTCAACAAATCTTTTAGGTTAGAAATATAAAAGAGGACAAAGACGTAGATTACGTGAAGTAATTTAATTTACCTTATTACTAGTAATCTACTGTGTTCTTAACCATGAATCCGGTGAAATTATGAGTAATAGAGATAAGACTCGAAATAAAAAGAAAAGAAGAACCGCATCCATACGCGTTAGAGATAAAGAGGGAAACGTTGTAATTAGGCAAATTAAAAGAAAGCAACGCTCACGCGGAATACCCGGATTGACATGGAAAAAAGTCCCATCGCTTATCCTAGGATTGTTGCTGGCATTATACGCATATATGGCTTATTTGTATAAAAGTGGATCAATCGAACGGGACTCATCTCCTGTTGAGAATTCAATATTGGACTATTTTGAGTCCATGGATACTTTGATCATTTATTTCCTGGGTGGTTCTTTTGCAATTGCAGTTGCCGGTTTCCTGGGATATGCATTTATTGCAAGAGGTTTTAAGATCAAAAGGTGGGGAGAGGCATTTCGTCATCTACTGGCAATTATTGCTATATTTCTTATTTTATCTACAATCTTATCATCTGTTGTAAACGAATCTGGGAAAATCAGACACCTACCCCACCTTGAGGATGCACCTAATCCAAATCAGGATTTAATAGACCAAATGGATTCACCTTTTTATCAAGAATTACTGAATGGATTACTAGATCTGATAGGGAACATTCCCAATCCAGATCAGGTAGCAGCCACTATCTATCCGGCTGATGATGAATCATTTGATCCTAATGTTGATCAATATCTCTGGCGTTGGTCTATCGCAGAGACATATGATACCGATAATATGGATTTCATACAGGGATTTGAAAATTTAGAACTTGAATTCACACCGACTAGTATGGATCCAACTGCGACTCCTGATGAGATGAAACAGTTCCGAGTTAATGAACAGTACCTGACACTCACAAGTGCCTACACTGGAGAGGCATTGACAACATGGAATTCTGAAGCAGGTGCAATGATGGGTGAATCAGCGAATTTCACCTTTATAACATCACCTGAGGATACCATTGTATACTCAAATGGTATAAAAGTAATAAATGATGCAAATGAACAACCAGTTATTACTATGAATCTGGATCAATCGGGAACATCAGGATATATAGGATATGATGCCTATTGGAAGCCAGAGGAAAAGGAGTTGATTGCAAGCAATTCAATAAGCAGAAATGAAATGGATACGGTGTTAAATAACGTACCTGTGGATCGTTTTGATCAGTTTAATACCGCGGATCTGATAAGTCAGGTTTGGGGAGAACAATCCCTACCTACAGGATCAGGTGCAGGCTACTATGCTGCAGATCCCTATGGGGGAT
>DAOUUM010000541.1 GCA_030668165.1 Candidatus Heimdallarchaeota archaeon | reverse complement strand
TCGCATCACCATGTGATAAATATGCATGAATCATATATAAACTCATGCACAGGCTTGAATCCCCTTGATTCTTCCCCTCCTCGATCTGTACAATTTACCAGAAAATGAGGTTAAAATCGCAATTATCGAGTGTGCAAGCCACTCCTCCTCTGTTATGTCCTTGATCTGTGTCTCTATTAGTTGTACATCATATATGTTGCAGAATTGTTCAAGTAATCTGGTTCCAAAGCGCGCGATACGGTCCCTGTAGGTGCACAGGATATAATCAGGTGTAATTTTCCAAAAAGTTTGAGAGCATGTTCAGAATATTGAGAGCACGTCGTATTTTAATTTGTGGCGCGATTGGTTCACAATATAAATACATGAAGCATATCTTTTCTCATCTGTATGAAAATATATTATAAGTTGTGAAATACAATCCGCTATCATTTATTTTGAACATGCTCTCAGAATAGTGAATGAAAAAACAGGATTTTATTGAGTCATTTATATATTGGCTCTCATGGAAAATGGAAAATAACATTAGTTGGTAAATCAGAGATCATTCTAAATAGATCCTTTCTGCCATCATTTAATCCTGAGGCAATATCCTTGTATACTCCTGTGATCCTCCAGTTTCTTTCTCTTGCATAATTCTCAAGACTTGCAATCTGTCTTTTCAGATCATCTTTCTGTCTACTTGAACTAACTCTTGCATAGATGAGTACCTCTTTGTCTGATTTATCCCTGCTCAATCCAAGAAAATTCATAATTGTTTTGTACAGGTATCTCCTGTGATTTCCTTTGGTTCTGTAATCTTCAATGAGATAGTTATTCCGCTCCCACCTTCGGAGTGTGGATTTTGGCACTCCTGCCAATCTTGATACCTAACCTATACTGATGAACATATCAACCATTTGAAATTTCAATATTTCATGTACTCATGGTAATTGACAGATTTTGTTAATTATTTCATCATCTGCATCCCACAGTTAATCTCACTAGATATATTAAACATCATAGTAAATTAAAAGTATTAAAATAAAAACAACTGAAAAGTGATTTATCCTAACCTAATGTTATAAATAAGAAATTTGACGTTATGAATTTCAGACAATGTCAGGGGAAGATACTTCAGAAATCGAGATCTCATACTCGCAGGTTTTGAAAAACAAAGAATTCATGAAACTACTCGGGGGGCAATTTTTTTCGAATTTTGGGGATGCAATATTACAAGTTTCCATCCTGATCTACGTCTACAGCTTTACTGGAGACCTGTCTTTGACAACCACTGTCCTGGCAGTACAATTGATACCCTGGATAATTGTTGGCCCCATTGCAGGGGTATTTGCTGACAGAATAAGCAGAAAAGGTATAATGTTATTTGCAGATGTATTGAGAGCCGTGTCAATAATCACGATTCCATTTCAAACATCAGTTTATGGTATTATGGTTGTCACATTTCTTATTGGAGTTGCCTCATCATCATTTGCTGCTCCCAGAAGTGCGGCAATACCTGAGATTACCGGAATAAAATTATTTGTTAAGGCAATATCCATATCCCAATTGGTGTTCCAGACAATGAGAATAGTGGGGCCTCTGTTCTCGGCATTCATCTATGCTATTTACAAGGAGCAAACATTCTATGTAGCCGGGGTTACCTATCTTATCTCATTTGGATTTATTTTCCTAACCAAAATACCATCTGCCAATTCTAATGGTGACAAAATATCTGTCAAACTGGTTATGACTGATCTTTATGATGGATTTAATTTTCTTGTACATGAAAAAGTAATCAGAAAAATATTGGTTCTATTTGCAGTTCTTGTGATTGCAGGAGGTTTTGCAGGGACCCTCATATTTCCATTCATCTGGAACATTATGCATAATGGAGATCCATTACTTGAGGATCTGTCAACAAAAGAATTTGGTTTTATTGGTGCCATGAGTGCTGTGGGAGGAATATTTGGTAATCTGGTGTTTGGTAGGTTTGAGAATATTATTGGCAGACCCCTGGCATTATTCATGGGATTCATGGGATTTGGATTATATTTCACAATGTTTCCGGTTATCACCACCATGACATTATTTGCTGCACTGGCCCTAATGTCTGGATTTTTCAATGGGGTTTTC
>DAOUUM010000032.1 GCA_030668165.1 Candidatus Heimdallarchaeota archaeon | reverse complement strand
CCACACCCTTCTTTCTCAGCATCTGTACAACTGTGAGAACAAGATCTGTTGCGTTGGCACCTTCGGGTAAACTTCCGTATAGCTTGAAACCAATTACTTCAGGTAGAACCATGACATAGGGTTGACCCAGCATAACAGCCTCTGCCTCAATACCACCTACACCCCAGCCCATAACACCAAGGCCATTGATCATTACTGTATGAGAATCAGTACCCACGCAGGTATCAATTATGGCAGTTTGTTTACCCTTGTGATCTCTAACATCAACAACTGGTGCAAGATACTCAAGGTTTACTTGATGAATTATTCCTCCACCAGGAGGTACTACTCTAAAGTTCTTAAATGCTTTCTGAGCCCATTTAATGAGCTCATATCTCTCAGTATTCCGCTCGTATTCCAAGGCTAGGTTTGTCTCTAAAGAATCATCTCTGCCATAAGAATCAACCTGTACTGAATGATCAATCACAATATCGGTTGGGATAAGGGGATTTATTTTCTCAGGATCCCCACCATTAGCAGCCATAGCATCCCTCATTGCCGCAAGATCAACAATTAAAGGAACGCCCGTAAAATCTTGCAGGATAACTCTAGCTGGCATATATGGTACATCTTTTCGACCAGAACCTTCAGGCCAGTTAGCCACTGTATTTACATCGTCAAGATTAACTAAAAAATCATCATAATTTCTAAGTACATTTTCTAATAATACCCTAATGGAATAGGGTAATTTGTTAATATCAACACCGAGTTCCTCCAATTTATCGATCCGAAATATACTGACTTCCTTACCACTGAAAGTTTCAGAAGTCATGGTCTTCTCGATGTGTTCTTTATTTAAAACAGCCATATCTTTACTCTCAATATTTTAAATTAAGTGATTTTCCTTGTGATCTATTCTAATGATAAATTTATTATTAGAAAGGGATTAAAAAAAGTATTAATCTGATTGTGTTACCAATTCTTTCAACATCTTACAATTCTGATTGTGGTTCATAAGGTATAATTATTTTTGAGGAATAGGCTTCCAATATTATTTTGGCCATCTCTTCTTGAGGAGTCCCAATACCCTCGATACTATCAATCAGATGATTCAATTGGAAAGTCTCTCTTTCAGAGAAACTGCTTAGGATTTCAAATGCTGGGGATGAACTGAAACCATTTGTTGATTTGTCCAAGTTCTCCTTGTTAATAGTCAACTTATCCAGTAATCCTATTGGAATTCCATGATAATCAAAAATATCGAAAACAGCCTTATCATCGCTAGAGCTTATCATAGTAATTGAATCTGATACGTTAGGAAATACATCAGCTTCAATCTGGATACATGCATCCACTATTTGTTGATTGAATCTCTTGGGGAATCCACTACCGGATACAAGTGTGAGGATGGTATTAGTACCACGTACAGAGATCAATGAGAAATCTCCCCTCTCAAGGTACTCCACCTGGCCCCCTCCTTTCGATACCTCATCAATAAACATTGATAATGCATGAGATAAACCAGCTAATAGAGTGGGATCTGTTTCCAGTTGGGAGAACTTTTTCTCAAACACAGGCAATCCATTAAGATTTTTTATCAGTAGTAATTGTATATTTCGGATGAAATAAAATTCTAGCAATCGTCTTTCAAGTTCACCTGATTCTTTTCGACCAGATAATACTCTCAAAATAATCAAGATTAATGATAATGCCGATACTGCAATCAATGCGATTGTAAGTAACTGAGAGTTCCTATCAGGATTTCCATCATCAGTGGGTGTTGTTGTTGGTGTTGTTGTTGGTGTTGTTGGTGTTGTGGGCACTATTACCTCTACTTGAACCTCAGGTAATGCGGTATCGTTCACCTCTGTTGATGTTTCAGAAACAAAGGGATCATCTACTGATGCAGTTATACCCAAAATCTCCTGAATAACAAGGGTTTGATCTGCACCTAAGATGAAAGTCGCAATTCCAGATGCGTTTGAACTTGCAGTCAATAATATTTGGGATTGACTTGAATTGGTTAACAAGACCAATATTTCCAAATTTACCGTTATGCCACTCACAGGCTCTCCAAATTCATCCAACATCAAAAATGATTGAATTCCTCCAGATGAAGTCACATTGGTGTAAATGCGATATTCCTCATTCTGTGTCATAATAGAGTCCAGTATGACAGATAATTCAATATCCAAAGGTAATACTGATACTTCAAGTAATATAGTGGTGGATACATAACCTGTTTTACTTAAGGCGAGATTCCACGTGTAGTTTCCTGGTAGTATTATTGAATAGTCCAATGAAATCTCAAAATATCCATTTATATTGGTAATTGTTTGAAAATCAATATTTTGTACTATTCGGGATTTATTATCAAATAGAATAACTTCTACAATTGCACCTTCAATTAGTGCATCGTTAATATCATTCCAGGTACCTGAGATCGTATCACTTTCTCTTACCCATACAACAGCGTTGTGGGTAATAGTTGGATCAACCGTATCCATTGGCTGAATTGTGATATCAAATGAAACGGTTACTGAAGAATAACCTGTTTTACTTAAGGTGAGACTCCAGGTATAATTTCCTGGTAATATCTGTAAATAGTTATAAGAGATTTCAAAATAACCGTTGATATCTGTATATGATATGTAACTCTCTGTATCAACCACTTGTGAATTATTATTAGTAAGCACTAGTTGAATATTTGCACTATCTATAAGTACATCATCTGTATCATTCCATGTCCCAGAAATGGTATCAGAATCAGTATAATAAATTGTAGGATTATAAGTGATTACTGGATCCTTGGTATTAGGAACTACCTCCACAAAAACAGTATCACTAATATTATTTCCAGAAACATCATAAACAACAATTGTGTAACTGAAAATACCTATCATATCACTTCCAACCAGTAAAACAATCTCACCCCCATTTATCCAAGAATCAGAATCTGTCTCGTCTCCGTTTAGGTATATAATGTATGTGTCTGGGTAGGTGTCATTAACCTCCCATGTAAGTGTGTTATCGTCTGATCCCCATGTGATTTCTAAATTATCGGGGATAGTGATGAAATTTGGATCCACATCATCATAAGTTGATACCCAGACGGTATCTACTGTTTCAAATCCATTAGTATCATTTAAAACTATTGTGAAATTATAATCTCCCTTGTCGAGTTCATGGATTAAATAGGATATTGGAGTATCATTTAACCAAATACCGAATTCAATTGAAGTGTTATCTCTATAGAGAGTGTAACTATTTGGATTAAGATCTGTGGCAGTCCAATTCAGCCAGATATAATCATCTTCTGAAATTAAATTATTTTCTTCGGGAGTATCTGTCAAAACAGGTGCGGCTGGAGTCTTGGGGGTAACCATGGAAGTGTTAGAGGAGCTTTCTCCCACAAAATCAAGCACTTGAAGCGTGAAATTATATTCCTGTTCACTGTTTAAGCCAACTAGATCCAAGGTGGTTAAATTATTTGTCACTGCACCATATAAATAAACTGTTGTTGAGTTGATTATTCCATCCTGATAAATGGTGATATTTTGAATGGAAAAATCAGAAACATTCCACTGTATTGAATATACCGGCCCTACATTTTCAAATTCTATAGTACTTTCAGGGGTCTCAATAAATTCAGGAGCTGTTGCTGGAAGATTGTTCAACCACATAGTATCGTTCAACGTATGAGTGGAATTATATAATTGAATGGTGATAGTATGATTACCTTCGGGGATACCAGATGGATCATAATTAACATTTGTACTTGCCCCACTATCACCAGTGGTATTCAGTACTTCATCTACATAAATATTGTAACCTACGGATTTTTCAACTGTCTCCCAGTATACAGGATCAATGATTAATCCATACTCATACGTCCTATCAACCGGTAAATCACCGGAAAATCCAAGGTTAGCGGTGAGAATAGGAGCGTCCAATGAGATCCCTTCTGAACTGGCGGATACATCTACTATATCATCACTGTTTTGCACAAAATTAGTTTGATTTAAATTGCTAGTATGGATAGGACTAAGTAGTATACCTATGAGGACTATAATTAATATAGCTCTTAATCTCATTTTAACTGCTTACACCCTTTGCGTGGTAGTATACTACGAAACACCCCACAGTTATATATTGTATACTCACTAAAGTTTTTAAAAATACTTATTTCAGAACAAGTATTTCGCAATATAGAAACGCTTTCTAGTGCTTGTTAATCGCGATTACGCGCGTTCTCTTTTATAGATCGTTACATTTGCTTTATCTGAACTACAATGTTAAGAGTAAAAAAGTTAATATCTAAACAGATACTACCTAATACTCTTATATGGTAATAATCAAAATCTAGTATATTAATGATTAAAAATTTTATTAACTACCTGATGAGACAGGGCATAACCCTTGTAGGCAAGTCTAAAATAAGTAAAATGGATGGAATAATTGATCTACCAGGGTTGCATAAACCTGTTACTGTAAAAAGAGACAACTGGGGAATCAGTCATATCACTGCCCAGGATAATCACGATCTATTCTTTGCCCAGGGATTCGTGCATGCCCAGGATCGATTATGGCAGATGGAGGTTAACAGAAGAACTGTTAATGGTACCCTCTCAGAAATATTTGGAGAGATTGCAGTTGATACAGACAGGACAACCCGTACCTTTGGTTTCAAAAGAGTTGGATTGGAAGACTGGAATAATGCCAGTGAAGAACTAAAGGAAGTAATCAATGCATATACAAAGGGCATTAATGCATATATGCACAGTTCAGATACCAAGTATCCGATTGAGTTCTCACTGATCAAGCATACTCCAACTGAATGGACCCCTCAAGATACCACCGCATTATCAAGATTTATGATATGGCAGTTGAGTCATGGTTGGTATGGTGAGTTAATACGTGCCCAGTTGATAGAAGCAGTTGGAGAAGAACATGCAAAAGAACTTGAGATTGAGTATCCCACCAACAATCCAACAACTCTCCACAAGGATATCGAATTCAATAAGATAGTAAATGGTAAGCTGAAAAAAGTACAGGGACCATTTTTGAATAAGAGTCTAGGATCTAACTCCTGGGTGATATCGGGAGATAAATCAGAGACAGGAATGCCCATACTGAGTAATGATATGCATCTACCTGTGAGTACTCCCAGTCTATGGTATCAGAACCATCTGAAATCAAATGAATTGAATATTACAGGAGTATCCATTCCCGGTTTACCAGCAGTACTTGTGGGACATAATGAAAAGATTGCATGGGGGATGACGCTGGCCAATACTGATGCCGAAGATCTGTTCATTGAGAAAATAGATCCTGTTAATCCAACAAAGTATGAATTCAAGGGAAAATGGAAGGAGCTTACTATTATCTCAGAGGAGATACCGGTAAAGGATGGAGATCCTGTATTTGAGAAAATCTATATCTCCCATCATGGTCCAATCATCAGTGATGTGGTTCCTGGTGCACAGGATGCGATTGCAGTCAATTCAATGGCACTGAAAACCTCGCCTGCATTTGATGGGTTCTACAAATTAAATCTAGCCAAGAATTGGGATGATTTCACCCTGGCTATCAAGGATATCGAGGCACCTCAACTAAATGTGACCTATGCTGATGTTGATGGCAATATTGGTTACTGGTGTTCTGGTAAAGTACCCATACGTAAGAAGGGAAATGGAATGGTTCCGGTACCAGGTTGGACGGGAGAATATGAATGGAAGGGAGTGATAGCATTTGAAGAGATGCCCCATGCATTCAATCCCAAACAGGGATATATTGTGACGGCAAATAACAAGATAATCACTGATGATTACCCACACTGGTTGGGTTCGATTTGGATGAATGGATACCGAGCAAAAATAATTGAGGATTATATCAACTCCAAGGAAAAAATATCCATAGATGATTGCAAGATCATGCAGATGGATGTAACCAGTATACCCGGAACAGAATTTATTGAACACTTCAAGGACATCAAGATGGATGATCCAGATCATCGTGTTGATGAGGCACTAACTATCATGAAGAATTGGGATGGCCAATTGACTGCAGATAGTGTGGGTGGTGCTTTGTATTCGGTGACCAGGTACATGGCTGTCAAGAATCTGTATGAACCCGGACTCGGACCAGAACTCACCAATAGAATAATGACTGAGGGAATGCATCCTCTGTTACTCCATACCCATGAATTCTTTGGTCATGATACTGTGGTTCTACTACGTATGTTGAATAATCCTGAGTCTTGGTGGGTTAAACATGCAGGTGGAAAGGAAAAATTACTGAAACATAGCTTTAACAAGGCATTTGAATGGATAAGGGAGCGTTTGGGAGCAAATATCAACAATTGGTCTTGGGGAAAAATTCATACCATCTCATTTGAACATGCATTTACAATGGAGAATAAATCATTTGATCTTGGCCCATATCCAGTGGGAGGAGATGCTGATACTCCCTGTCAGATGTCATTCAGAGCACAGGATCCCTTTGGTGTGTCCAGTTGGGCTCCATCATGGAGACAGGTGGTGGATATGGGAGATTTATCCAATTCAGAAGCCATGTTTGCTCCAGGAAATTCTGGTCAGATAGGATCCAAATTCTATTCAAATCTAATAAAAAGCTGGTTGGATGGAGAATTCTATCCAATGTTCTGGACTCTGGGGCAGATACAAGCGAACCTATCAAGTGAATTAACTCTAAAACCTTAAAAGAAATATAATTGGAATAGTTCCGCAATGAATTAATAAGATTGAAATGCTCATTACTAAATCAAATATTATCGATGAAGGCACTTGTCATTGGTGAGAAAACAAGCCAGATAAAAAAATTCACACAAACCTTGTGTGCTAGTGTATCAAATAAAAAACATGCCAAGTACATCTATGAGTACCGCGGTAATTGGACTAATACTAAAAAATCGAGTTATAATTTCATTTTTCTACCCCTTGCCGGACATATAACCAAGATAGACACCGCAAAGGGATTTGGCTGGGGTGAGTGCCCACCCATCAAAATTGTTCATGATCCCAATGCTCTCAAAATTATCAATACAAGAAAATATGTCACAATCCTACGTAAATTGATCAAGGAAGTTAATGAATTGTGGCTTGCAACTGATCCTGATGCGGAGGGAGATAATATTGCATTGGAAGTTGTAACCATATTAAAATCCGATATAAAAAAAAGGAATATAACAATAAGAAGAATATGGAATTCATCGCTCACTGATAAGGAGATCAAAAGATCCTTTGAGAACCCAATTGCATGGAATAACAAACTAGCACTTGGTGTGCAGGGAAGACGGATGGCTGATGCCTGGCTGGGATTTGCGGGAACACGAGAGATCACACGGGCAGCAAGAAAAGTTACCAAAGTCAAGGTAGTATCCGTTGGAAGAGTCCAGTTACCAACTCTTTACCTGATAGTGCAAAGAGATATTGCTCATGAAACATTTGTCTCCCAGGATAGGTGGAAACTGGATGTTACCCTGTCAAAAGATGCGCAGAATCAATTCAAGGCATCCCACATAACCGGATATTTTATGGATCAAAAGGTGGTACAATCCCTCTATAATAGTTTATTAGCATTTGAGAAAACAGACAACTCCAAAATCAACGATATTAAACGCAAGCGTAAGAATCAGCTCCCACCAGTACCACTGAATACCACATCTGCAGTGGCACTTTTGACCAGACTAATGCGAGTTACAGCTAAGAACGCACTTGATTTAATGGCTGAGCTGTACAACAAGGGTTACCTATCCTATCCAAGAACTGAAAATCGACGTTTCAAAGCTAATTTTCCCCATAAAGGCATAATTTCAGGCTTGTTAGGATTTAGTGATTTTATCCCCCTCATCAAACAGATCAAGAACAGCAATAGTGTTCGTGTAAATGGTAAGAAGATGGGAGAGGAGGATCATGATCCTATTCATCCAACAGGTGTGGTAGCTGGCATATCGAGCATTGATAAGCAACTAATCCGAGCGTGGGTTATACTGAGCAAGTATTACATCTCATTATTCATGGACGATTATATCCTGGATACTGATATCGTGATTATTGATATTGCCAAGGAACAATTCAAAGCCGAGGGTAAGAATATATACCAGCTGGGTTGGAAAGAGGCTCATGACTGGGAGAAGAGAACCCTATCTACCCTACCAGATTTACAAAAGGGAGAAAAATTATTGATTCATAAGTTCAAGGTATCCAAGCATCCGACACAGCCTCCCAAAAGACTTACAGAGAGCAATATTCTCATGATGATGGAACAACTCAAAATTGGAACCAAGTCGTCAAGACCTGATATTCTGAATAAACTCGTCATTAGAAAATACGTGAGCCGCCAGAAAAGATTGATAGTCTCAACCAATTGGGGAAGATCATTGATAGCGTCACTGGCAGGCATTTGGTCAGAGGTGGTCACACCAGTATTCACAGCCCATGTGGAGGAATTGATGGAAAAGGTGGCTAAAGATGAACAAAGTTTCACCGTGATGTATGATACCCTGAGAAAGGAGTATATTGAGCTACATAAGAAATTGATTGGTAATATAAATGCATACCAGAACTTGTTGAAAACATTAAATCTAACCGCAGGCGATAGACCAGATCCCAAAACCACTCAGGTTTTGGTTGATATACTTAGTAAACAAGACGTAAAAATAGATGAAACTGCAATTGAGATATAATATTTGGAAATGTATTCTATAGTCGTAAGCCTATTCAAAATTGACAAATGTTAAGTACTAAGTATCGTAGACATTCTCAGATGAGGATTTTAGAAATAATTACTAGTATTGGAGGAATACTTGGAACAATTTTATTGATTGTTGCTACTACAGCTGAAGGAGGCAATATTGAAGGTCTGGGAAATATGGCCGCTGCTCTGTTTCATTTTTTTGTAATGATATTAATGCTTCCTTTTCTTCTACTAGCTATTTTCCGTGGACCTATTATATCAAAGAGATTTGCGATATTAATTAGAATACTATCTCTTATGAATGCGATATTAATGTTAACGCTAATTAGATTTCTTGAAGAAAATTTGGCACTCTTCATTGTTGCAGCAATTCTAGAATTAACACCATGGTTATTTTTATGGATAAAGAGAGACAAAATAGGTGTATTTGAGGAAGGATATTACCAGGAAGACGATCTCTTGTAAAAGTATAATTCTATGTGATATTCTCAATATTGTTACAAATTATCAAGATTGGAAACAATCTCTATGGTTTTACCTATCTCAGGGATAAATTTCTCAGATAATTTCTTGATTCGCTCATTGTTAATTGGATGGACAAAATCATCTGATAGCTCACCAATGGGTAAAGCAACATGGGGATATTTCAGAAAATCGGGATCGGGGATGTTAAGATGCTCATCATCACAAATTAACCCCTCAATAAATACAATATCTATATCAATACGTCTGGGAGCATGCTTGTCATTATTTCTTACTCTGCCGATTTCTTGCTCGATTGATCTCAGAATATCATACTTCAGATTTCGTGGTTCTAAATCAGACTGAACTAAGATTCCTGCATTGATAAAATCACCACCTCTGGCACCAACTGGAGGACTCCGGTAATATTTTGAAATCCGGATTACATCCAATTTATCAGATATTAGCTCAATTGCTCTTGGTATGTTCTCAGCTGGATTAACATTGGACCCCATCAATATGAAGATTCTACTCAAAATCTATTTTACTCCTCTCTATCTCAACACCTACTGATTTTGCAAATCTTAATGCCCCCGGTTTTTCCACCCTCACTTTAACCTTGCTGGGATCAAAGTTTAATAGACAGATCCTTGCAATTTCAGTAGCTAGAGTTTCAACCAGATAATGTGAGGAATCTTCTACATATTTGATAATCATTTTTGTCAAAGTTTTGTAATTTAATGTATCCTTTATATTATCAGATTTGCTTGATTTTTTCAAATCAAAGTCCAGTGTAATATTGATCAGGATGTCTTGTTCAATCTCTCTTTCCCAATCATTGATTCCAATCACACCCTTGACAAGTAAATCTTTGATAAGTATTGTATCTGATCCCATATTACTATAATTCAATGTAATAGAGGATTATTTAACTCTTGTTTTAATAAAATATATTAAAATCAAGAGCAGTTAAATTTAATAAATTTCCCTATATTAATACTTAATAAGAATAACTAGATTAGGTTATTTGGTTATACTACTAATGAATAAAGCATCTTCATCAGACATCAATCCTATTACACAAAATCAAAAAGAAATCAAAGAGTTAGTTCATAAACTCCTAGGATACCTAGGTGAGGACGTGGAAAGAGAGGGATTACTTGACACTCCCAAAAGAGTGGCCAAAATGTATGGTGAGTTACTTGAAGGGTATTCCAAGAATGTGAATGATGTTGTTAATGATGCTATTTTCACCGTGGAATATCCCAATGATGAGATGGTCTTTGTGGAGTCTATCGAGTACAATTCAATGTGTGAGCATCACATGCTTCCCTTCACAGGAATTGCTCATGTTGCGTACATTCCAAGAGAAAAAGTAATTGGCCTTTCAAAAATACCTCGTATTGTTGATATGTTCTCCAAAAGAATGCAGATTCAGGAGAGATTGACCAATCAGGTTGCGGATGCTCTCGTTGAGGTACTGGATGCAAAAGGTGTTGCTGTAATTATTGAGGGAATGCACATGTGTGCATCTATCCGAGGTGTGAAGAAACACAAATTGAATATGAAAACAACAGCATTTCGTGGGGAATTTATTAATAACAGAGATTTGAAAGCTGAATTTTATGATATGATTAATAGAAATTGAAATAATAGTCTCAAATATTTTATAAAATCAATATTTACATGGTACTTATTGAAATTAAATAACAAGATCGCTCTGGTAACTGGTGCAGGTAAAAGAATCGGAAAGGCGATAGCAATATCCCTAGCTTTGGAGGGCGTTAATATTGTTGTTCATTACAATTCTTCCAAAAAAGAAGCGGAGGAAACAGTAGAGGAGATTGTTAAAATTGGATGTAAGGCAATAGCAGTACGTGCAGATCTACGTAAGCCTGATTCGATCAAGGAATTATTTGATACTATAGAAAATGTATTTGGAAGTTTAGATATTTTGGTAAACAGTGCATCAAATTTCTTCAGAACTAAGTTTGATAAAATCACAGTTAAAAAATGGGATGAGGTGATGAATACCAACCTTAGAGCTCCATTTTTGCTGATTCAACATGCATCTAAACTGATGAAGGGGAATGATATGGGGTCAATTGTAAATATTTCGGATCTCTGTGGAGTCCATGCCTGGAAGAATTTTTCCCATCACGGAACGAGTAAGGCTGGATTGATCCATCTGACCAAATCTGCTGCACTTGAACTTGGACCAAAAATCCGAGTGAATGGAATTATACCAGGATTGATTTTACCACCTCCGTACATGAAGGGAAATATAAAGTGGGAAGAAATGAAGCAAAATAACCTGCTCAAAACTGATGGTTCACCCCAAGATATCGCAAACACCGTTATTTTCCTGTGTAAAAATGATTTTATGACTGGAAGTTTAATCTATGTGGATGGTGGAGAGAATCTGTTGGGTTCTAAGTATCACTAAAATAATTGATGTATCCGGTATCACCTTAACCATCCTATTTTCCATCAATTGCAATAAAAGTATAAATATCGAGTTTGGAGCGAGTATATAATGACAGAGGAAGAAAACATTGAAACAAAAAGTTTTCTACAGAAAATGAAATCTGGAACATCAAACCTTGGAGGTAAGATAAAGACAGGATTCAAGAGTTTTAAGGCTGGGATGAAGAATGTTAGTCTCATTCAATTATTAGTGGCTTTGGTGATATTTATCGTTGGTATAGTTTTCACCTACATCAAATACAATGATGAACCACTCCAGATGTGGCTATTGTATCTCATGATCTTTGGAGGAGCGGGACTAAGCGCATTTATTTGGGTAAAATTTACCAAGAGATTCCTTGGTAGAATAATTTATCTTCTTTGTGAGCATAAATACGCCCGAAAGGTAATTGCAGGAGGAAGTTTCAGCTATTTCGAATATAAAGACCCAGCAATAGAAACAACTAAAAGTAAAATGACTGAACCGCTGGGAATTACAATATCCTCACTAATTACCCTGCTTGGTTTGGCCGCCACAATTATAGGTCTTCTGGGTGATATCGAATTGACCGCTTATGTATGGGGAGCAATGGCAATCGCTGCACCACTGTTAGCGACACCGGTGATTCCAGTTATCTGGGCTCTTGATGATGCAAAAGTGAAAGCATGGAATTCAAAAAACAATACCACTTGGACAGTTTCGAGCAAATACAAACGTAGATTTAACTCAATAATTGCTGTCTCAGCAGTAGTTGCTAATCTTAGTGGTGGATTTTCAGCAGATGCAATATTTGATCAAATAGAGATATTCCTTGGAATACTAGGCACTGGTGCATTGATATTACTGATTACAATGAGTTTCTTCATTATTTACTACTATGCCTCATTCCGCACATTTCTGAGGACAACAACCACCACATCATTAAATCTTACCTGTTATGATATCAATCTTGTTGAGAGGGAAGATGTGAAGCAATTTGAGGGGATTGTAGTCGAAGAAGAAGCTGTTGAAAAGAGTAAAAGTGAACTGGAAAAAGTTGCTGAAACTGAGGAAACAATTGAAGAGATCCAGGATGAGGAAGAAAGTACTGATGAGATTACAGAAGAATTGCCAAAAGAGGATTCTGTGATTGATGAAGTGAGTAATAATCACGAAGAATCAGAAGAATAAGGTTAATAATCAAAAATTAAAGTAGTAAAAAATTATAATCCCGCCATACAGACAATAGTTAAAAATACAGGTTAATACACTAATTGTAAGACTGTTTACCCAAGAATCTAAATAATATGTATTTTCAATTTTTATTAATTATGGATCCGATCACCTCTTTGGGTGTGCATCTTACTGAAAACCGATGATTCTATACCCATGGGGACCTTTTCAAACTTATTAGATAATAATGGATAACCTCATAAATTTAGATTACCTTTAAAATGTCCTAAATTGTAATATTTAGATAAACTATCCCCAGTAAGCATATTCATAACATATGTTATGTTGCTTTAAAAAGTTTGAGTGATTTTTATTACACATCTCCCCCATTTATTGTAAATTTCATAGTATGGGAATTTTTGAATTGATGAATTTATTAAATTTGAATAACTATAATTTACATATTAATGTCAATCTATTATCACCTGTATTTTAGGCGGGTTCCTCACAATATCCTGTTTATATCAGGATTAGATAGTTAATAAGATAGTTCAGACAATGGAACACTAATCGGATATAATTAGGGACCTTGGATCATTTTGATTGACATTGCATATAGCTAGGGGATATTATCAGAACTTAAAAGGAGTGGTGGAATTGTTTCTCATAAGATTTATATAGTTGGATGAATTTTTTCACCTTTTGTATAGATAATATATCAATTAGATAGGAAAGATTTTTATACCTTAGTGCAATAGATGAAACAATTAATAATTATTT